>NZ_DFOZ01000018.1:0-16047 GCF_002377005.1 Limnobacter sp. UBA3528
GGACTGTCAAAGCGTGGTCTTGACGCGCTGACGGAACGTTCAATCCACTTGCACAGCATCGGTTTTTTGCAGGCCGTACACTGCCGCCAGCGCAGTGCCGGCCAACACCACAAGCCCGCCAATCAAAGTGTGCCAACCCACCGTTTCGCCCAGAAACAGATTGCCCCACAGCACGCCGAACACCGGGGTTAGAAAGGTCACGGTAAGTGCTGAGGTAGGCCCTATGTCCATCACCAGCCTGAAGTAAAGAAGGTACGCCACGCCGCTGCACAACACGCCCACTCCCAGAATGGCCAACCAACTGCTCATGGCGGGCATTTGCTCTGGCAGATTGAACGGCACAAAGGGCAGCAGTATAAAAGAGCCCATCAGCAAGCAACCAAAGGCATTGGTCAGCGGGTCAATGTCACTGCCCAGGTATTTGGCCATATTGGTTGCAATGCCATAACAGGCTGCGGCTGCAAGGGCAGCCGCCACTCCCAACCCGGTACCTTCCGTGTTCAGGGTTGCTGCGTCAAAGCCCACAATAATGGCCACACCCAACAGGCCGAGAACAAGGCCAAGCAAAGCCATGGGTGAGGGCACTGCACGGGTCCACACCAAGGCAACGAGCGCAGCCCAAATCGGGGCGGTGGCGTTGATGATCACCAGCACCGACGCGGTGACCGTGAACGAAGCATAGGCCACCAAGGTGAAAGGCAAGGCGGAGGCAAATACGGCAATCACAGCAATTAACTTCCAGCGCTTTGCAACCTGGGTTTGCTTGCGAGTTAGCGCAAAAAGCCCACCCAGAAAAAGTGCGCCAAACGCCACCCGAAGAGCAGCCATGAAGGCGGGGGCCATGTCGGCTGCTGCAATTTTGTAAAACACGAAGGATGAGCCCCAGATCATGGACAGCAACAACAATCGCAGCGCACTGGCTTGACTCATGGTTTTCAGCAGGTGGTGAGTGAATGCGCAAGTATGCTTAAAATAGCGCGACGCGTGATGGTGCTGGGTTGAATTCCCCCAACAATTCATAGTTTGATGTCAGATCAGTGCGCTTCGTCTTCCATGCGTTTGCGAAACTCGATGGTGTCTCCGTCGGCCAGTAGCTGTGTAATTTTGAGTGGCGCACCGGCGGCATCGAGTGTAAGCAAACCGACTCCGCTGCCATTGACCAGCCGCTCACCACGGCTGCCATGGTCGGGCTTGCGCGGCACGATGCGCATTTTTCGGCGCTTGGTGAACCAGTTCAAAGGCGACCAGGGGGCGTATAGCCAGCGATTCATGCGGTCGAGAATATCGAGCAGTTTGCGTGGAAACTCATTTCGAAAACCACTGCTGGTGATTTGCCAGATGTTGGGGCTGTTTTTCTTGCTGCGTAGTTCTACTTCGTAAGCGAATGAGTAGTGAACATCGCCAGAAAGAATGACAAAATTTTGGGGAGTTTTGCCGTGACGAAACAGGTTTAGCAAGGTGTTGGCAGCACCGCGGTGGGCCATCCAGTTTTCAGCGTCTACCATCAGGGGTTTGCCAAACCAGGTGAATGCCTTTTGTATGGTTTCAATCAACTTGACGCCAAATATGGGAGCCGGGGACACCAGCAACACTGCATCGTGTCCCAACAATCTTTGTTGTAGCTCAGAGAGTGATTCCCAATCCATCAAACCAGAGGGGTGCGCCGGGTTGAACTCCGCACGCCATCGATTGGTGCGGGTGTCGACCACCATCAGTGCGGGTTGAGTGTTCCATTTGTATTGCCAGCCGCGAAAGGCAATCAGTTCGGAAATCAGTTCTTCATGTGCTTCTTCGCCTGGCAACTGGAGGGCCTCGTCGCAGCGGGCCATCATGTCATCAGAAAAATTTTCCGGTGCATTGCCCCAGGCCTGGCACACCAGATAAGCCACCAGCGCATTGCCGATGATGCGGCGGGAAAATGGTTCTCCGTAAGCGGTTTCTTCCCACTCTGCACTCAGGTTCCAGTCGTCGGTGATGTCGTGGTCGTCGAACATCATGGCCACTGGAATGTGTGCCATCAAGCGGTGCACACAGTCCAGTTCGGCGACGAATTCCTCCATGGCTTCCAGTTGTGCCTCATAGCGTTCTGCGAACTCGGTAGGCACATCAACAGGAATGGTCATCTCGGTGTAGCGCCACGGAACGGGCGACCAAACCAAGAGGTACATGGCCATGACTTCGGACAGGGATATGAGGTGATTTCGAGCGCTGTCGGTGGTGAATACCGGTTTTTTTACACCCGTAAACAGCACGGTGCGAATGTCTTTGTTGGCCTTGGTTTTTGGCAACAGTTGGTCGCGGGTGTAATAGTGTGGCTGCTCGCGATGCAGGGTATCGCTATTGTCCAGTTTGGTGGCGGGCAAAGGCTCTGCGGGCGAATTTAATTCGTTCAGCAAGCGGTGTATGGCCACCAGCATAGGGCCCGCCACATCGTCGGTGTAAATTTGATCGCCACCCATCATCAGCAGTGCTGGCCATTCGGTCGGTGTGGCGGCCAGTTCCAGCAGGTGCTGGTCAGCCCGAACCAGGCCATCGCCGGCCGAGCTGCCTTCTTTGCGGGCGTAGTGCGGCTTTCTGCACGAACCATGCAACACGCTGCGAATCTGGCTTTGAATGACAAATCCCAGCGTGCTTCTGCCGGGGTAAAGCAGGTGCGGTACTTCTTGGGTCAGGTTGATCCATTCGCCATCCGCACCGTGTTTGTAGCTGAGTTCATAGCCCACCCAGGTGTCAGTGGGTAGCGGCATGTTCAAGGGCAGATCGATTAGGTAAATGTAATAGTGCTCTGCCACTTTCAATTCACGGCAATGTCCGCGAATTTCATGCACCTGGGAATCGTGTTTGTCCGGGAACAGGGCAAGCCGCCACTGCACCGGCCGGGACGTTGCCAGCCACAAAGTGATTCGTTCGCTTTGCATGCGACGCAACACTGGGCCAGCCAAAAGGGTGTTGATGCTCATACTGCGATTCGGGTGAGGTGTGGGAAAAATGCACAAACCCTATCAACGTTTTACTAGTAATTCGGTGGACAGCTTTCTTGGGCCTTGGCTTTTGAGCCGGCTTTTTGAATGCAGTCCTTTAACACATCCAGTTTGGGCAGGGTTTTGCAGTGGGGTACATCGGCCAATGGCTGAGTGCCATTAAAGCCACAAGCGTAATACGAAGTTACGGGATTCACAGGTTTGTTGACAACTTTGTTGCAGGCAGGTTTCAAGGTGTTGCTGACCCAGTTGTCATAGGTACTGGACTCTTTCTCGAATTCGGCTTTGTCGGCATTCAACTGGTCTGCTTGCAGATTGAAGGTGTTCACCGCTTCATTGAAATTACTGACGGCGTTTTTGTCGGGTTTACCTGCATCAAGTTTTGCTTTTTGGTTTTGCAGGGCAACGCGCCGTTCGCTCAAAAGCCTTTCGCTGCCACGCAAGTCGCTGGCCCGCTGTTCCAGCGAGTTGAATCGTTTCAAGCCCTGTTGTTCTAACTGCAAACAGGTGCGCAGTTCGCCTTCTTCAACCTGCACAGGGCTTGGGGTTTGGGCTTGCAGGGCAGGGCTGGCCAAAAGCATCAGGAATACGCCGGTTTTGACTTTGGACATGGACATGTTTATTGCAACGGTGAACTACAAGTGCTTGATCGTAGCAGATCGATAGCCAAATTAAATCGAATGAGCAATTGATTAAATAAGTAAGAATAATTATCATTACTGTTCATTAAAAAGCGTGAGTGTTTTGCGTATGAATAAGGTCGGCAGTACGAACTACTGGGTAATCAATCGGATTTTGTCAGCGTTAGTGGGTGGCTATGTATTTACCTGGGGTTTTGCATCTTTGGGCATTGCAGGTTTGGCTTTCCTCGGCGTTGATTTTCATGAAGCTGAAACCGGTGTCTTGATACTGGCTTTTCTGGTTTTTCTATGTGTGTTCCTGTGGGCTTTTGCCAGCACCAGTGTGGCCCGTGTGTGGACTGTGCTGGCGGGGGGCGGCGGGTTGATGACGCTGTCGGCCTGGTTGGTTCAACAAAACATGTTGTCTTGAAGGGGAACGTTGGTGTTCAGTAATTTTCGATTGTCCATGACCTGGGTTCATACCTGGTTTGGTTTGGTGTTGGGCTTTGTATTGATGGTCTGTTTTTTCTTTGGATCTCTGTCGGTGTTTGATCGGGAAATCGACCGCTGGGCGATTCCCGAAACACGGTTCGACGCGCAGCCCATGCCTTCGTTTGACAAGGTGCTGTTGCCTGCTTTGCAGCAACTGGAGCCCGATGAGGTGGACTATTCCACCAACATGCCCAGGCTGCACGACCCGGCCAAGGGCGAGATGACCCCGCGCACTGAATTGCCGGTGGATGAATATTGGGCTTATGTGACCCACCGCGACCCCGTGTTGGCGGCTGGTGTGGGCTATGGCGTGCCCTTGGCGAAAAACCCGGAAGACCACAACCACATTCATAAAAATGTGACCCTGGACCCCAGAACCGGTGCGGTGTTGCCTGATGACAAACTGAAAATTGGCAGCCACTGGTTCTACCCCATGCACTACAGCTTGCAGCTGAAATGGAAAAACTTGGGCATCTGGATTGTGGGCCTTGCGGCGTTGATGATGCTTGCTGCTTTGGTCACCGGTGTCATCATGCACCGCAAGGTATTCCGCGAGTTTTTCACGTTCCGGCCCTGGAAGCGAACACAACGTGCCAGCCTGGATTTGCACAATCTGACTGGTGTTGTGGCCTTGCCATTCCATTTCTTTTTTGCGTTCACCGGCTTGGTCATTTTTGCGAGTTTCTACTTCTTGCCGGTGACCAGCACTCTGCTGGACCCGTTACACAAGCAGCATGAAATTCACGAGGCAGCCTCAACTGGTTTGCCACATGATGCCGCAGGTGTTCCCGGTACGATGAGCAGTGTAGACGCCATGGTGGACGAAGCGAAACGCCGCTGGGCCGCGCGTGACATGGCAGGTGAAGTCGGCTTTTTGGTGATGCACCATGTGGGCGATGCCAACAGTTATGTGAGTATTTACCGCGCTGGCAGTGACCGGGTGGCACTGGTGGGCGAGGGCATTCACTTCAAAACCAGCACAGGCGAAGTGCTCAGTGAAGACCCGCCGCGTACCCCTGTTTCAGAGGTGAATGAATTTTTGACTGGCTTGCATTTGCAGCATTTTGAACACTGGTTCTTGCGTTGGCTGTATGTGTTGGGCGGCCTGCTCGGTGCGGTGTGTATTGCAACCGGTTTTATTTTCTTCGTTGAAAAACGAAAATCCCAACATGCGAAAAGTGGGAGCAACGGAAGCCGTGTGGTCGATTCATTGGCCGTGACCACAGTGACTGGCATGGTGATGGCCGCAGTTGGCATGCTGGTGATGAATCGGATTCTACCGCCCGACATGTTGGGCAAGGCCGATTGGGAAAAAGCTGCATTCTGGACTGTGTGGGGCCTTAGCTTTGTTCATGCTTACGTTCGCAGCGCGCCCGTTGCGCTTGGTTTATTCAACCCGGCCTGGCGTGAGCAGTGCTGGGGTGTTGTGGTGCTGAGTATTTCCGCAGTGCTGTTGAATTGGGCCACCACGGGCGACCATTTGATCAAAACAATTTTCACTGACACTTACTGGCCCGTGGCTGGTGTTGATTTGAGCCTGATGGCGTGTGCCATGGTAAGCGGTTGGGCTGCATTGAAACTTGCACGGCGAGAGCGTGGTGTGCAGTCTCATTCCGGATTTGGCGAGGTGGCCCATGCCTGAAGCACTTTATTTAACAGCGGCAGCTTTGTTCAGCTTGGTGGGCATGGCGTGGCTGGCTTTGTCCATGGATGTGCATTGGGCCCAGCTGAAGCAGATCCCCCTGGCGGATAGCCAACCACCCAAAGCAATACTCAAGGCCTTGGGTTACAGTGCTTTGTTGGTATCACTGGTGGTGTGCCTGGTGGCTGACCGGCCCTCCATTGCGGCACTGGTCTGGATCATGTTGATGGTTGGTTCGGCTGTTGCGGTGGCCTTTGCGTTGGCCAACAGGCCGGGCTTGTTGAAGGTCATTTGGCCGATTGAATTCAAGGCATAAAAAAACCCGCTGGATGAAACCAGCGGGTTTTTTCTTGAGGCGGGTTGATTTACTGTCGAATCAAATGATCGAACGCGGCCAGTGAAGCATTCGCACCCTCACCCATGGCGATGATGATTTGCTTGTACGGAGCAGTGGTGCAGTCGCCTGCAGCAAACACGCCTTCCATGCTGGTGTGGCCTTTGTGGTCCACCACAATTTCACCATGCTTGCTCAATTCCAGCGTGCCTTTCAACCAGTCGGTGTTGGGCAGCAAGCCGATTTGAACAAAAATGCCTTCCAGTTCAACCTGCTTCACTTCATCCGTGGCGCGGTCTTTGTAGCTTAAGCCGTACACCTTGGTGCCGTCGCCGTTCACCTCGGTAGTCAGCGCGTTCAGGATCACTTTCACATTGGGCAGGCTGTGCAGTTTTTTCTGCAACACAGCGTCTGCTTTCAGTTTGGTGTCGAATTCAAACAGGGTCACTTCTTTCACAATGCCAGCCAAGTCAATGGCGGCCTCTACACCGCTGTTGCCACCACCAATCACCGCCACGCGCTTGCCTTTGTACAAGGGGCCATCGCAGTGCGGGCAGTAGGCCACGCCCTTGTTTCGGTACTCGGCTTCGCCGGGTACGTTCATTTCGCGCCAGCGTGCACCGGTGCTCAAAATAATGGTTTTGCTGGTCAGCTTGGCGCCATTTTCCAGCTCCACTTCCACTTTGCCATCGGCGAGTTTTTGCAGGCCTTTTGCGCGTTGCAGGTTCATCACATCAATCTCATATTCCTTGACGTGTTGTTCCAGTGCAGCCACCAGTTTGGGGCCTTCTGTTTCTTTCACTGAAATGAAGTTTTCAATGCCGAGCGTGTCCAATACCTGACCACCGAATTTCTCGGTGACCACGCCAGTTTTCACGCCTTTGCGTGCGGCATAAATTGCGGCGGCTGCACCGGCAGGGCCACCACCTACAATCAGCACATCGAATTCGCCTTTGGCGTTCAGTTTGGCGGCGTCTTTTTCTGCAGCGCCGGTGTCCAGCTTGGCAACAATTTCTTCCAGCGTCATGCGGCCAGAGCCAAAGCTTTCATTGCTGTTGCCCTGCTGGCCTTGAAACACGGTGGGCACGGCCATCACCTTGCGCTGCTCAACCAAAGGCTGGAACATGCCGCCATCAATCATGGTGTGGCTAAACGCCGGGTTCAATGCGGCAATGGTGTTGAATGCCTGTACTACGTCTGGACAGTTGTGGCAGCTCAGCGAAATCACGGTTTCAAAATGACCGCCATTGGCCGGTGCTTGCAGGCCTTTGATCTGTTCGATCACATCTGCCTCCACCTTGGGTGGATGGCCGCCTACATGCAGCAGGCCCAGCAGAAGCGAGGTAAATTCATGTCCCATGGGCAAACCGGCAAAACGCACACGGCCTTCTTCACCTTGCTTGGCAATCGAGAATGAAGGGCGCAGGTTGTACTCGCCGTCCAGGCGCACAGACACGCGGTCTGAACACTCAGCGATTTCTTGCACCAGCTGTTCCATATCGCGTGCTTTTTCGCTGTTGTCTAGCGAGGCCACCAATTCAATGGGGTGTCGCAGCATCTGCAGATAGGTCTTCAGTTGTTGTTTGATGTTTGCGTCGAGCATGGGGTACTCCCAGGAATGTTCTTCAGGTGTTTTTGAACATGGGGCCGCTCCCTTGTGGGGAGCGGTTTACTGCTAACAATTCAAAGGTAATTTGAATTTAGATTTTGCCAACCAGGTCCAGTGAAGGAGTCAAGGCTGCGTCGCCTTCTTTCCACTTGGCTGGGCAAGCCTGGCCGGGGTTCTTGGCGATGTACTGGGCGGCTTGAATCTTGCGCTTCAGTTCAGATGCATCACGGCCGATACCCAGGTCATGCACTTCCATCACCTTGATTACGCCCTGTGGGTCGAGAACGAAGGTACCGCGCAGTGCCAAACCTTCTTCTTCAATCATCACGCCGAAGTTGCGTGTGATTTGGCCGGTGGGGTCACCGATCATTGGGAAGCGGATTTTACCGATTGTTTCTGTGGCGTCGGCCCAGGCTTTGTGTGTGAAGTGGGTGTCGGTAGACACTGAGAATACTTCCACGCCCATGGCTTTCAATTCTTCGTACTGGTCAGCCAGGTCGCCCAATTCAGTGGGGCACACGAAAGTGAAGTCGGCTGGGTAGAAAAAGAATACAGACCACTTGCCCATTACGTCGGCTTCGGTCAGGTTGATTTCTTTGCCGTTCCAGTAGGCAGTGGCTTTGAATGGCTTGATTGTGGTGTTGATCAGAGACATTTGAAGTCCTCCAAAAAGTTAATGAACAGTCAGTAAATTAATTCAACGCAATTCTAACGAATAAATTGTGCGATTGCAAAAGTTAATTGAACGTTTTTATTGATTCAAAATAACTATCGATTTGATTGCTCTCTTGAATCGCCTATAACCCCCTAATCCATAAAGAAAAAGGGTTCTAGGGAGATGTGGAGGAATTGTTACTGAGAATTGTTTTGAAAGAAGGCTCTAAAAATGGAAAGTAGTTTTTGAGCTTTGTTGATTTTCTGGAGATTTATGTTGCAACGCAAAATCATGCCTCGCGATTGTCGTAAACGTCCTTCTCCTTTGACGCGTTAAATCCGGAGCGCCCAAATTTGTTCAGATCTAATTTCAAACGGGCATTCAAGGAGAAGGCAATGCGAAAGGGAAAAACATTCATCCAAAGTACCTTGGCGGTCACTTGCGCCGCCTTGTTTGTCGCCGCCTGCGGCGGCGGTGGCGGAGATAACTCAGCAGCCACGGGTACTTTACGCACGGCAATGACTGATGCGCCTTCTTGCGGTTATGACAATGTGTTCGTCACTGTTGATCGAATTCGGGTCAACAACAGCGCCACAGCCGGCCCCGACGGTGAGGGTTGGTCAGAAATTGTATTGGATCAGCCGCGCCAAATTGATTTGCTTGATTTGCAGAACGGTGTGATTGAAGAGCTGGGCGAGGTTACCTTGCCGGTAGGTCGCGTACAACAAGTCCGATTTGTGTTGGTGGACAACGCCACCGTCGACCCGGCAGACATTGATTTTGATCCCGATGCTGACCCCACGCGTGCACCCAACCATGTGGTTTTCAGTGCGGGTGGTTTTGAGGATTTGAAAACGCCAAGTGGCCAACAAAGCGGTGTAAAAATCAATGTCGGGATCGACGTTGCTGAAGGGCAGGTTGCAGACCTGTTGATCGATTTTGATGCGTGCAAATCAGTGGTTGAGGCAGGTGGTTCTGGTAATTATTTGCTCAAGCCGGTGCTTACGGCCATTCCGCGTTTGTCCTCCGGTGTGCGTGGCAGTGTGGCTGATGCATTGGTGTCCCAGGGCGTCAGTATTTCCTTGCAGCAGGATGGTGAAGTGGTGCGCGCTACAGCACCAGTCGAATCGACTGATTTGGCAGACAACGGAGAATTCATATTGTCTCAAGTGCCGCCGGGTACGTATGACCTGGTGTTCACTGCCCCCGGTTTCATAACGAAGGTGGTGACCGATGTGATCGTGCCTGAGGGTCAGTTGGTGAATTTGGATTTTGATGCCACCACACCTGTCGATGAGAACGAAATTCTGCTCGAACCTGCCACCGTGGAAGGTGACGCAGTGGGTACTGTCACGAATACTGACGAAATGAAACCTGCGACTTTTGTAGAAATTAACCAGACCTTGTCTTTGGGGGCAACAGTGCTGATTAATTCTGCGCAGCTGTCATTTGAAACGTTTGATACCAGTGGTACTTTAACCGGCATGGGTGACACTGCGGGGTATGCTTTCACATTGACCGTGGATGCGCCTGAAGTGGCACCTTACACCGCTACAGGGGTGTTCAACTTTGCAATCGATACCGCAGCCGAAGGGCAATACACGGTAATGGCGATCGCTGAACCCGTAGACCTTACGCCGGTGGTGCAAACAGCCTCTGCCAATTTTGATCCAGGGTTTGTGGGTACGGTTGATTCGCCTCGCGAGGTGCTCACCAACGACTTTGATTTCTCCAGCAGCCCTGCACCCTAAGTATTATTTTGATGCTGAACCAAGCCCGCCCAAAGCAAATTGAACATGGTGTTTACCACCATGGCTTTGGGCAAAGCGGGTTGGGTCAACCACCACTTGGCTAGCTGCTCTCCTGCGCCCGATAGGGCGTGGGCGGTGGCTGCAATTTCTCCCTCTGTAATAACGCTTTTTAAATCGCCCAGTAACAGCGCGATGCGGTTTACTGTGTCAAAACGCAACTGAGTGGCGGCCTGTGCAGCCGGGCCAGCCACGGCGGCACCACTGTCGTACAGAAATCGAAATGCATCCCTCTCGAATTCTACGAATGAAAAATAACCCTCGATGCCGCCGCGCAATCGGCCCTGTAAGCCTTCGCCTTTTAGGGCATGTTCAATGATGTAGCCATTGAGCACTTCGCGTGCTTTTTTCAGGCAAGCCAGGTATATACCGTCTTTGTTTCCGAACAATTTGTACACCACGGGCCGGGTCACGCCAGCCGCTCTCGCGATGTCTTCCATGGCTGTGCCTTGGTAACCCCTTTCCACAAACATCCGCTGCGCAACTTCGAGCAGTTGACGTTCTCTGTCCTCAGGTTTCATGCGGGTTTGCGTTGGTTTTAACATTATTAACCCATTGAATTTACTATGGAAAAACTACACTAGACGCATTACAACTTCATAAATTAATCTTTAGTTACAGTAATGTAACTTAAGGGTCGAACACAAGACCCTACGCAAAAAGAGAGAGACATGAGGACGACAAACTGGGGTGGAGCCATTGTATTGGCTTGGGCTTTGCTATTGGCGGGGTGTATGGGCGATTCAGGTTCGCCGCAAGCGGACAGCCCGACTGTCACCAATCCCAATGAAGAGGAACCCGACACGCCGGTGGACCCTGAGGATCCAGACGATTCGGGTGATGGTGGTGCAGGTGGCGATGGAAATACACCCTTGTTTCCCAAGGATCCTGTGGTGCGCACCGAACCCGCTGGCACTGGCGCTGCGCCCGCAGGCGCCGAGCGTTGTGATCCGCTGGACCCGGCCTATTGTCTGTTCCCATTTCCAAACAATTATTTCACCACTGCCGACACCCAAACCGACACCAAGATGCGGGTGAATTTGAATGTGTTGGCCATGCCCAAAAACATTGTGGGCAAACCGATTGATCCCACCGACTGGAATCGCAATGACGGGTTCTCTCCCGGTCAACCCATTCTGACCCGTGTGCCTGGGCTTGATTTGGAAAAAACCGGTGCAGTACCCATCACCAACATAGAAGCCAGCCTGCAGCGCGATCAACCCATCGTGTTGATCGACACACTGACTTTGAAGAGGCAACTGATTTGGGCCGAACTGGACGCCAACCTGACTCAAGGGCAACTGAACCTTCCAAACGACGAGCCGGGACCTGCTTTGCTTATTCGGGTGGCGAAGAATCTGGAACCGGGGCGCCGTTATATTGTGGCCCTGCGCAACTTGAAAAACAGTGCAGGTGATACCATCGAGCCAAGCCCGGTTTTCAAGGCATACCGCGATGGTTTGCCTTTGGGCAACGCAGCCCAAAACGCGCGCAAACCGCTGATGGAAAATATTTTCAGTGTATTGGGTATGGCGGGTGTTGAACGGGAAAGCCTGTACCTTGCCTGGGATTTCACCGTGGCGTCTGGCCGCAACCTTACCGAGCGTCTTATTCATGCGCGCGATCAATCCATTGAAGCCACGGCAGGACAATCGCCGAACTTCACGATTGATGCGGTCATCGAAAATCCCGAGAACGGATCGGCGAGTGAAATTACGGCACGGCGAATTCGAGGACACATCGACGTGCCCTGTTTCCTAACCAGCCCCAATTGCTTGTCGGGGGGCACCTACAACTACCCATTGCTACCCACCGGCAGCCCGGCCACTGCATTGCCGCAGCGCAACCCATTAACACCCAATGCAAGTGTTCCTTTTATTTGCTCAATAGCGCGCAAGAACCTGGACACAGGCGAACCAGCACGTGCCTCGCTGTACGGTCATGGTTTGTTGGGTTCGCGCGATGAAGGCAACACCTACGACTTGAATGTGCGCGTGATGGCAGAGCGCCACAATTTTCTGTTCTGCATGGTGGATTGGGCAGGCTTGGCCACGGGCAATTTGCCCGACGATCAAAACGACAATCGCAAATACGATCCCTTGTGGGATGGTGTTGGTGGAGACATTGCCAGCACAGTGTTGATGCTGACTGATTTCAGTGGATTCAACCGCCTGACGGATCGTTTGCAACAAGGCTTTTTGAATTTCACGATGTTGGGTCGGGCGATGATTTCCGAGAACGGATTTTGTACTCACCCCGCATTTCAAAAAGAAGGCAAATGCCTGATAGACCGCAGCGAACTGTTTTATGACGGCAATTCGCAGGGCGGCATCAACGGTGGGCCGGTTACTGCGATTTCACCTGATATTCAGGCTGCCACGCTGGGGGTGCCCGGCATGGCGTACTCCACTTTGTTGCAACGTTCCGTGGACTTTGCACCCTACGCGCCTGCGTTTTATGAGGCATACCCCGCATCGCTGGACCAACAATTCATTCTCTCGCTAATTCAAATGCTTTGGGACCGTGGCGAAAACAATGGCTATGCCTGGAGCTTGGCCCCTGGGCGTGAATTACCCGGAACAAGACCCAACAAGCGCGTGTTATTGATCCCTGCGTTTGCTGATCACCAGGTGTACATGAACACCGCAGAAATCATGGCGCGCACCATTGAGGCACCCTTGCAATGCCCCGCAGTGGTGGGTGGTCCGTCCGCGCAACGCGGAGCCGCTGTGCTGAAGCAGGCACACCCGGCAGTGCGCGCCGAGCAGGAACAGTTTCCGAATGTTTCTTTTGGGCGCAGGCACCCCGACGATCACCCATATTTCGGTTTGCCATGCATCAAGAAATACCCGCATGCGGGCAACGCGCTGACCGTGTGGGACAGCGGCCCCATGACCAATGCCGATGGTTCTGCCAACCCCAATGGCAGTGCGCCCCCACCGCTGGACAACCGACCCATGACCACCGGTTATGGTGCTGACCCGCATGGCCACCCGCGTAACGAAGAAAAGAATATGGACATGAAGTCTGCTTTCCTGAAAAAGCAGGGTGCATTGATTGATGTGTGCAATGGTTTGCCTTGCGCGTCACGCGGCTTTAATCCCGCATTGAAATGAGGAGTACACGTCGATGAAAATTCTTCAATGGAATGTGGTGTTTGTCAGCCTTTTGCTGTCGGCTTGTTTGAACTCTGACAACAATTCAGTCACTGCATCCCGCACGGGTGTCAGTGAAAACGATCCGCCCGTGATTGTTGATCCGCCTCCCGGAAACGGTGGTGGCAATGGCGGCGGTGGCAATCCAAATTTGCTCGATACTTCGCAGTTTCGTGCAGCGTCGGCGAAGCGAAATATAGATCCCACTCCTGCACAAATTCAGGGTGTGGTGACCAGCAACACGCCGATCATTGGAAAGCTGCAGCAATTCAACCTGGGTGGTTACGGCGGATTCGCATTCAATGGTCCTGAAGACGTGGTGAACTTTGATATTGGTGGTCCTCCTGCCAACGGAATCGGTGATGGCACTTTTGTGCGTGTGTTTGTACTCGAGAGCCAGGTGGAGCCGGTGAATCGCCTGGTATTCGTCACCATGGATGCCATTGGTGCAGGCAATGTCATTCAAAACAAATTGAAAGCGGCAGTTGCGCAAGCTGCCAATGTGCCGCCCAACAATGTGCTGTTTGCACAAACTCATTCCCATTCTTCGGCCGACTTGCAAGGCCTGTGGGGTGGTGTACCTGCCAGTTGGTTGAATTGCGAACAGGCGGATCCTGCGCAAGCCTGTGACCCTGCCTTGAAAGGAGGTTTGTACCAACTGGCTGCCCAAGCAGCTGCCGAAGCGGTGGCCAGGCTTGAGCCGGCGTATGTGGATTTTGCCCAAACAGTGCTGGAAGGCGAAGCGCGCTTGAACAACTTTCGCCGCTGCGACCCGGATGACTCCCGCATGCCCGACCCCACACTCACCTTGTTGCAAGCCCGGACTGCGCGCGGAGAGGTGTTGGGGTCGTTGTTGAACTATTCGGCACACCCCACTGTGCTGGGTTCCAGTAACCGCTTGGTGCACACTGACTGGGTGGGCGGGACGCTGCGTCTGCTTGAGCGAAATTTCGATTCCACCGTGCTGTTTTACAACGGCGCAATTGCCGATTCTTCGCCACGCGCACCTGCCGCGGAAGACCCCTATGAGAAAGCCAATGCCATGGGCGTGGCAGTGGCTCAAGCCGCCATGAATGTTTTAAGTCAGCGCAAAAAGGTAGAGGGCGGTTTGCTGGTTGCGCATGCCAATGCCTTTTTGCCAGTGACCAACCCTTTGTTTGTTGGGGCGGGTGGCTTGCGCAGCTTTAACGGCTATTACAACTTCACACCGTTGGGCGAAGAACTGGCCGCCAATATTCCTGGCTACGAAAACTTTCCTCAAGTGGCTTTGTATGCGGAAACGCCAGTCAGTCGAATTCAGCTGGGGCAGGGCGAAGGCAAGGCGCTTGAATTGGTGACTATTCCGGGCGAGGGTTCGAAGGGCATGGCCGACACTATTCGTGCGCGAAGCCAAACCCCCATGATGCTGCTGGGCCTGACGCACAATTCGCTGGGCTATATTTTGACTGAAGATGAATTTGGAAATGGTTTGTTTGAATGCCAGTCTTTTTATGAAGAAACCGTGTCGCTGGGGCCTTTGACAACCCCAGCGTTGAACTTGCAGGCTTACGATCCGCTGTTTGCGCAGTAAGCCGTGTGGTGTTTTAGAACTTGGACTTGGCCTTGTCGAAGGCCTCTTTGATATTGTCCCAGGCGCTGTTGGCACCTTCTTTTAAACTCTCGAAGGCCTCAGCGCTGGCGCCCTTGAGTTCTTCAAGTTTCGAACGACCTTGAGCCAGCTTGGCCTCCAGTGCGTCGATGGATTCGTTCAATTCCTTTTTGGCGTCTGCTGACTTGCCGTCGGCTTTGGCCTTCAGTTTGTCCAGGTCTGCTTTCCACTCGTCCAGTTGGGCGTTCAGTTTGGCCTTGTAATGTTCGAGGTCTGCCATGGTGTGTACTCCTTCATGTTGTAAACCGGAAGTGTCAGGGTAACAACACTTTGTGACTTGAAGTAGACGGATTGCCCGAGTGCTTCCTCTAAACCCGGCAGCAGTCGCTGGAAAATGCTTATGATGTCGCTATCTGCAATTCGCGCATTATTCTTGCCGGGCAGTTTTTGGCGGTACCCACCATGTCTTTGTTTGAAACCACAGAAGTTCTGGTTTTTTTCAACGTGCTGTTGCAGCAGTTGGGTGCCCCCGTGCCTGCTGTACCCACCATGATTTTGTCCGCCAGTTTGTCGGCTCAGTGGTCGGGTATTTTTTTGCTGGCTGTGGTTGCAACTTCGGCGTCGCTGATCGCCGATTGGGCTTGGTATATCGCCGGCCGGTATTACGGTTATCGGGTGTTGTCGGTGCTGTGCAAGTTGTCCATCAATCCTGAATCATGTGTCAGTCAAACCGAATCGCGCTTCCGCGTGTGGGGGCCTTGGTCCCTGGTGGTGGCCAAGTTTATTCCTGGATTTTCCACGGTGGCGCCCCCCATTGCCGGGGCCGTTAAAATGTCCATTCTCAGCTTCACCATAGCGTCGGCCCTGGGCGCGTTTTTATGGGCCATGGCAGCTTTGCTGGCAGGCTGGTTGTTCAAAGACCAGGTCAACGCTATTTATGCAGCGCTGCAAGACAACTTGTTTATCGTCGGCGTGGTTGCCGCGCTCATTTGTGCGTTTTGGTTGATGTGGAAACTGGCACGGCGTGATGCATTTCAGGCACGTTTGAAACTTCCCAAAATGCCGGCCGCAGAGGTTCTGGCTTTGGTGAAGGCAGGGCAGTCCAACCTGCGCCTGGTCGATTTGCGACCCGCCATGGTGCAAGAAGCCGAGCCATTGGCGGG
>NZ_DFOZ01000018.1:16357-74548 GCF_002377005.1 Limnobacter sp. UBA3528
GAGCCATTGGCGGGTTGGTTGCCCGCGAATGCGGAAAGTGCCCTGGCTGCAGCCCGCGCCTGGCCAAAAACCGATGTCATTGTCACCATGTGTGCCTGCCCCGATGATGTCAGTGCAGCCCATGTGGCCGGCCTTTTGCGCAAGCAGGGTTACAGGCAGGCCAAGGCCATGGAAGGTGGTTATGAGGCCTGGCTGGCCAGCAAGCGACTGAATTAAGCGCCAGTGCGCAACTGGCGCAACAATCCCCCTCGAATTCAATTCAAATTCCTGTAACCTTTGTGGCTTGTTTAGCGTAATAAACGTTGAGAATTTCGTTTTATTCCAATTATCCAATTTCATTACGGAACCTGACCATGCGTTTGTTGACCAAAGCCCTGATCGGCGCTTTCAGCTTTGCCCTTGTTTCAACGCCTGCGCTTGCCCAAGAGGTGATTCAATTTGGTGTGGGCTTGTACCAGCCCGACAAAGACAAAAACGACGCCACGTACACACCTTTGGCGCAATACCTGGAGAAGAAACTTGGCAAACCCGTGAAGCTGCGCACCGTGAGCAGCTGGGAAGGCTTGGCGAAGTCGCTGGCCAATGGTGAAACCGACATTGCGCTGATGGGTCCATGGGGCTATGTGTTGGCCAACAATGAAGCCAAAGCACAGGCAGTGGCCACCATCGAGTACGAAGGCAAGCCAGAGTATTTTGGCATCATGGTGACCAACCCGAAAAGCGGCATCAAAAGCATGGCCGACTTGAAAGGCAAAACCTTTGCGTTTGGCGACAAGGGCTCCACGTCGGGTTACCTGATTCCTTTCCACTATTTCCAGAAGCAGGGCATCAACCCCGACACGTATTTTTCCAAGGTGATCAACACTAGCCACCAAGCCATTCAAACCCAGGTCACCCAGGGCGCAATTGATGCAGGTGCAGATTACAACCGCAACCGCGATGCCATGATCGCCGATGGTTTGATCAAGGCGGAAGATTCGAAAATCATCTGGACTTCCGACCCCCTGCCCAACGATGCATTTGCAGTCAGCAGCAAGTTGTTTGAAGACAAAGTGTTTGTGGCCAAGCTGCAAGAGGCTTTATTGGGCATTGGTGCTGAACTGAAAAACCAGCCCAACTTGCTGCCACCGCGTTACACCGGTTTTGCAAAAAAAGACAACAGCTATTACAAGCCAATTCGTGATGCAGGCCTGGCCACTGGCCGTTTGCAGCCCAAGTAAGAGGGCTGCTTAACCACCATGAATTGGATGCAGTTCAAGTTGCGCTTGAAAGGCCGGCTCGGTTTTTTCGGGCTGGTCTTTTTGTATGCGCTCATTGTCTTTGGCTGTGTGTACAGCCTGGCCATGGCGGGCGATTTGTCCATGGGCCGCAACCCGGTGGCCAATTTCATTAAAACAGCCACCGAGTTTGCACGCCCCAGTTTTCTGGATGTGTGGCTGGGCGACCCTGCTTACCAGTACAAAAGCGACGACGGCACTGTGCTGCGCACCGAGAACCGGCAAGAGGTTGAACAACAGTGGTTGGTGCAATTGGGTTTTGCCACTTGGACTACATTCAAAATTGCAACTTTGGGCTCTTTGCTGGGCGCCATTCTGGCTTTGCCATTTGGTGTGCTCAGTGCAAAAAACATCAAGGCACCACGCCTGCTGACTGCGCTTTCGCGACTGGTGCTGGATACTTCCCGATCCATTCACACCTTGGTGTTTGGTCTGGTGTTGGTCGGCATTGTGGGCCTTGGCCCCACAGCGGGTATTCTGGCCATTGCTTTTCACAGTCTGGGTACTTACGGCAAGCTGTTTGCAGAATCGATAGAAACGCTCGACATGGCCTCGATTGAGGCTGTGAAGGGCGTGGGCGCAAGCCCTTCACAAACCTTCTTCTGGTCGGTGTGGCCCAATGTGTTGCCGCAGTGGGTGAGCAGCCACTTGTACCTGTGGGAATACAATATTCGCGATTCAACCATTCTCGGCATTATTGGCGCCGGTGGTTTGGGCTTGCTGATTTCAGAGGCAGTTGCGCTGTTTCAATGGGGCCGTTTGTCGAGCATCTTGATCGTGGTGGTGTTGATGGTGACTGCATTTGATGCAATTAGCCGCCGAATCCGGACGGCCTTGTTATGAGCAGTAACATCATCGACATTCAAAATCTGGAAATGGTCATTGCCGGGCGACGCATTTTGAAAGTGGAATCACTTCAAATTGCACGCGGCGAAAAAGTGGCTATTCTTGGGCGAAACGGCGCGGGAAAGTCCACGCTGTTGCGTTGCTTGAACGGGTTTGTAAAACCCACGGCCGGCCACATTGTGGTGAACCAGCACACTGTGTTTCCGCTTCGCCGTGAGCGCGATTTACGCCCTGTGCGTGCACAGGTTGGCCAGGTGTTGCAGGGCCTGCATTTGGTTGCACGGCTAAGCGCCATGGAAAATGTACTGGTGGGTGGTTTGGCCCGCATGCCGCGTTTGCGCAGTTGGGCGCGAATTTTCACAACCGAAGAAACACAGCGTGCACAAGCCGCATTGAAAGCCGTGGGCATGGCCCATTTGGCAGAAAAACGTGCCGACAAACTGTCGGGTGGCGAGCGTCAAAAAGTGGCAATAGCCCGCATGTTGATGCAACAGCCTGAACTGGTGTTGGCCGATGAACCCACAGCCGCGCTTGATCCCACTGCGGCCGATGAGGTGTGTGAATTGCTGGTAAAAGCCACTGAAAACTCTACGCTGATTACCGTGGTTCACAATGTGAGCCTTGTGCCCATGCTCAGCCACCGCGTGATTGGCCTGAAAGCCGGCGAGGTGGTGCTGGATTGCGACAGCCATGAATTGACGCAAGCGCAACTTGATCATTTGTACGAGTGAAACATGACTGATAAGGCAGGGCGCAGTTGCCCCATTCGATACCAGTATGGCGCAGCCAAAATTGCTGAGGTGCCCGCAACACCTTGCGATGTGTTGTACGTGGTGGGCGGTTTGTATGGCAACGTTTTTGCGTTGGAAGCCATCGAGAATCTCGCTGCACGTGAGGCGGGTAAAGTTCGTATTTGTTTCAACGGCGACTTCAACTGGTTCAACAAATCGCCTGAAGATTTTGAGCACATCAACCAGCGTGTATTGAACCACGATTGTATTTTGGGCAATGTGGAAGCCGAGTTGGGCGAGCCTTTGGATGTGGCCGATTGCGGTTGTGCATATCCCGAAAATGTAGACCAGGGTGTGGTGGATCGATCTAACTTCATTCACACCGAATTGAAGCGGTGCGCGCAACAACAGCCTGAGTTACTGGGTGCCTTGTTGCAGAAACCTTTCTTTGCGCGTTACAGCGTGGGCGCGTTGAATGTGGCTGTGGTGCATGGTGATGGCGACTCATTGGCGGGTTGGCGTTTCGACCCTGCTCATTTGCATCGGGCTGACGAAGCCCCCTGGCGTGCAGCGCTGTTTGAAAAAGCACAAGTGAATGTTTTTGCCAGCAGCCACACGTGCAGTGCGGCGTTTCACCATGAGCCACTGCCGAACGGGCAAACAGGTTTGATCAGCAACAATGGTGCGGCAGGCATGGCCAGTGAACCCGGAAGCCTGAACGGTTTGTTCACTCGAATTTCAGCAACCCGCTTGAACAACACTGCTTTGGTGTTTCAGTCCACACAACTGAATGCTGTGTGGGTTGAACAGGTCCGCGTTCGATTCGATCAAGCCGCGTGGCAGCAGCACTTTCTAAGCCAATGGCCAGAAGGCACTGCTGCGCACACCTCGTATTTTAAACGCATCAGCGAAGGCGTTTAAAACTAGATCAAACACACGCCACTGATCCATCCGAACGTGGGTCGGCCGCCCCTTCCATCATGCCGTTGGGGTGGCGTACCACCGCGCCGGCATGTCCCATGGTGTCGCTGAAGGCCTCTGGCAACACCTCCAGTACATGGCCTGCATCGCGCAGTTGGGCAACCAGTTGTTCATCAAATCGGCTTTCCAGTTTCAAGCTTGTGCTTTGTTCGCCCCATGTGCGGCCCAGCAGCCAACGCGGTGCAGTCACGGCTGTTTGCAATGGCTGATTGAAAAGCGCATACCTGCTGAATACTGCCGCTTGTGTTTGTGGCTGGCCTTCACCGCCCATGGTGCCGTACACCATGCTGCGTCCGTCTTTAAACCGCGCCATGGCCGGGTTCAGGGTGTGGAAGGGTTTGCGGCCCGGCTCAAGCCGGTGCAGCGCGTCTTCTTTCAGTGAAAAACTGATGCCCCGGTTTTGCCACATCACCCCGGTTGAAGCGCACACCACGCCTGATCCAAATTCCCAGAACACGCTTTGAATAAAGCTGGCTGTGCGGCCTTCGCTGTCAATGCAACCCATCCAGATGGTGTCGCCTTGCCAGGGGTCTTGCGGCCAGGCAAGCGCCTGTTTCATGTCAATTTTTTTCGCACGCTCAGCCAGCGCTTCCCGGGTCAGAAAATCGCTGGGGTTCACGGTCATGTACGCAGGGTCGGTGCAATACCGGTCGCGCACCAGAAAGGCTTGCTTGGTGCTTTCGACCATGCCGTGCAGGTAATCAAATCCATCGGCTTCTTGCACGCCCAGTGTGTCGAACATGCCCAGAATCATCAGCGAGGCCATGCCCTGCGTGGGCGGTGTCATGTTGTAGATCGTGCTGTTGTTCAGTTCGGTCTGAAGTGGCGTTACGAATTGCGCATGGTGATTGTTCAAGTCAGCTAGGCTGATTGGGCTGCCCACGCGGGCCAAATCGTCTGCCATGGCTTGGGCCAGTTCACCCCGGTAAAAATCGTCAAGCCCTACCTGGCCCATGCGCGCCAGGGTGTCGCCCAAAGCGCCTTGCTTCAACACACTGCCTTCAGCAGGCACTTGGCCATCCATCAGCAAATGCTCTGCAAAGCCAGGAGCAGTTGAAAGTTCACCGAATTTCACGCGGGTTAAACGTTCCTGGCTGCTGCTAACTGCCACACCATTGCGTGCATGCATCACCGCATCGCTCAGCAAGCGGTTCAATGGCAACTTGCCACCCCATTGCGTGGCCACTTCATGGGCCTTGATCCAGCCACCCACGGTGCCTGCTGCGGTGAGTGCAGCCAAGGGTCCGCGGTTGGGAATGGCATCGAACCCTTGCTCGGTGTAAAAAGCACGTGTTGCTTTTGCGGCAGCTTTTCCGCAGGCATCTATACCCACTGGCGCTTTGCCGGGTTCGCTGAGCAGCCAGAAACCGTCGCCACCAATCGAGTTCATGTGCGGGTACACCACTGCGATGGCAGCGGCAGCGGCGATCATGGCTTCCGCGGCATTGCCACCTTCTTTCAATACATCACGGCCGGCCTGTGCAGCCAAATGGTGGGGCGCTACAAATACGCCGCCCAGTGCGCGTTTGGTGTGAATCATTGTTCTTTTAACTCCCTTTTATTGCTTAGCCCAACACGCCGTAAAACATGCGTACGGCAGTAATGAACAGGAAAAATGCAAACGCCAGCTTTAAGCGCGCTGCGGTTGTGGCGTTGGCCATGCGTGCGCCCACAGGGGCCATCCACATGGTCATGGGCACGATCAGTGCAAAGCCAATCAAGTTGATGTAACCAATGGTCAATGGTGGCGTATTTTCAACGTTCCAGCCATTGAGTAAAAACCCGATTGCGCCGGGAATGCTAATGACCATACCAATGGCCGCCGCAGTGCCAACCGCCCTGTGCATCGGCACATTGAAGGCATTCAGAATCGGTACGCTCAAGGTGCCACCACCAATGCCCATCAGCGTTGAAAACCCGCCAATGAATGTGCCCATGATTTGTTTGAAAGGACTGCGCGGCAAACTTTCTGCCACCGGTTTTGCTTTGCTTCGAAATGCCATATTGGCGGCCACCAGCAAAGCGATGCTGGCAAATACAATCGACAACACATCGCCCGACACATAGCCACTTGCAAAACTGCCAATGACCACACCGATGAACAAAGGCAACACCAGGCTTTTGAACAGCGGTTCATCCAGATTGCCTTTCGCTTTGTGGCTTTTCGCCGAAATGAACGAGGTGGGAATGATGGTGGCCAGTGAAGTACCCACGGCCACATGCATTTTCACACTTTCATCCACACCCAGCAGCGTAAACAGGTGGTACAACACCGGCACAATCACAATGCCGCCACCCACCCCCAGCAAGCCCGCCAGCAGGCCTGCAACGGTTCCAGTAATGGCGAGCGCCACCACCAACCCTGCCAGCCAAGGCAGGGAGTATCCACTTAACAATTCCATGAAAGCTCCTTGCCTTGTTTACCAGCCTATGGCTTTGGGAAGCCAGGTTGCAACGGATGGGAACACGAAGATGACCGCTACAGCGAATGCCTGCAACAACACGAACGGCAGCACACCCACATAAATATCGCGCGTGGTAATGCCCGGTGGCGTAACACCTTTCAGGAAGAACAGTGCCCAACCAAAAGGTGGTGTCAGGAACGACATCTGCAAGTTCATCGCGATCAGGATGGCCAGCCAAACCATGTCGGTGCCGTAACCAATGAACACCGGCAAAAACATGGGCAAGGCAATGTAGGAAATTTCAATCCATTCCAGGAAGAATCCGAGCACAAAGAGCAGGGCCATCAGGAACAGCAAAGCGCCCACTTCACCGCCGGGAATCATGTCGAACAAGCCGTGCACCATGTCTTCTCCACCCAAGCCGCGAAAGGCCAGTGCAAAGGGCTGCGCGCACAGCAGGATGAAGTACACCATCGCAGAAATGGTCAAGGTGCCGTGCATGGTGTCTTTCAGCAATTGCATGTTCATGCGGCCAAAGCCCACTGCAATTAAAAGGGCACCCAAAGCACCCATGGATGCAGCTTCTGTTGGCGCAGCAACACCACCCACGATAGACCCCAGCACGGCAAACACCAGCAGTACGGGGGGCAACACATCGCGAATCAGCTTTTTGCGCAACTCGGCTTTGTTGATTTTCTGGCGTTCTTCCAGCGGGACTGCGGGCACAAGCTTCGGCATAAACATGCCCAGCAAAATAAGGTAGGCGCAGTAAATGCCAGCCAGCACCAAACCGGGAATGAGCGCAGCGGCAAACAAGGTGCCCACCGATTCACCCATGATGTCGGAAAGCAAAATGAGCACCAGGCTGGGTGGGATAATTTGCCCCAGGGTGCCCGATGCACAAATGGTGCCGCAGGCCACACTGGGTGCGTAACCACGGCGCATCAAGGTGGGTAGGGTTAGCAATCCCACAGTAACCACGGTTGCGCCCACAATGCCTGTGGAAGCACCCATCAACACGCCCACCAGCACAATGGCCAAGCCCATGCCGCCTTTCAGCCCGCCCATTGCAGTGCCGATGGTGTCGAGCATGTCTTCAGCCACGCGGCTTTTCTCCAGCATCACGCCCATGAACACAAACAGTGGAATGGCCAACAGGGTGTAATTGCTGACCACACCATACAAGCGCGCGGGCATCAGGTTAAATAGCATGGGGCCAAAGCCGATGTAGCCGGCCACAAAGCCGGAAACCGTCAGGGCAATGGCCACTGGAATACCAATGATCATCAGGCCCAAAAAGCCTGCAATCATGCCCAGAACAATCCATTCATTGTCCATCAGGCCACCTTCGCTTCTTTAATTTGCACAGCAGCATGCAACAGGTTGGCGATGCCTTGAATCATCAAAAGGCCAAAGCCCAATGGCAGAAAGATTTTCAGCAGGTATCGATAGGGCAGGCCACCGGGATCGGGCGAACCTTCCATCATGTCGAAAGATTGCATGACATAGGGCACCGACAAATACACGATCACCAGTGCCACCAAAAAAGTAAGCACTGCGCTGAACAAATCAATCCAGCCTTTGCCAAGTGGACCAAAGCGTTCATACACAAAATCAACCCGCACATCGGCCTTGTGTTTCATGGCGTAGGCCAAACCGAACAGGGCAATGGGGGAAATTAAATGCCACTCCAGTTCTTGCATCGACACAGGGCCAATTGAAAACAGGTAGCGAAGAATGACGTTGGTGGCCACCAAAACGACGAGGGCAAGCACGCAAAAGCGTGCAAGCCCCCCAGTGAACTCGACAAACGCCTCGAGTTTGGGGATGGCTTGCTTCATGACAACAACCGCTTATCAAAGGTTAAGGAAGGTTTTCTCGCTCAGTGCTGCCCAGGATTCATGCTTCTTCTTGAATGCCATGAATGAGGTGTGCACTTTTTTGGCCAAGGGGTCGGAGGCGGCCACGCTTTCCAGCGTATCCATGGTGGCTTCCTTCAGCTTGTCCACAATTGGTTTGGGCAGTGCTTGTGCTTTCACGCCCTGGTTTTTCACCAGGTCTTCCAGCGCCTCGGCATTCACCGATTCTGACCAGGCCAGGCTTTCCATGACGCTGGCTTGCGCTGCCATTTGCACCATCATTTGCAAATCTTTGGGCAACTTGTCCCAAGCTTTTTTGTTGATCAGCAATTCAGTCACGTTGGTGGGTTCGTGCCAGCCGGTGGTGTAGTAGTACTTGGCTGCCTTGTGCAGGCCCAAGCGGCGGTCCTGGAAGGGGCCCACGAATTCAGCGGCATCGATCACGCCACGCTCCAGTGCCGGGAAAATTTCGCCACCGGGCAACAAGCGCACATTCACACCCAGTTGGCTGTACACCTTGCCGGCCAGGCCAGGAATACGCATTTTCAAGCCATTCAAGTCGGCCACTGTTTCAACAGGTTTGCGAAACCAGCCTGTCATTTGCACACCGGTGTTGCCCATGGGCATGGCGGTCAGGCCGAAAGGCGCATACACCTCTTGCCACAACTTCATGCCGTCGCCGTGGTACAGCCAGGCCATCATGCCCTGTGTGTTCATGCCGAAAGGCACGGTGGTGAAATATTGTGCAGCAGGTGCTTTGCCTGACCAGAAGTAGGCATTCGCAGCGTTCATTTCAACGGTGCCGGCAGACACTGCATCGAAACCTTCCAGCGCGGGGATCAGTTCGCCGGCTGCAAAGTGTTGAATTTTCAGGCGTCCACTCGACATGGTTTCCACTTTCTTGCAGAAGTCGGTGGGGCTGCCAGGGCCTGCCACATAAAAAGGCGAGCCAGGTGGGTAGGCGTTGGTCATTTTCATGGTGACCTTGCCATTTTGTGCATTTGCAATACCAGGTACAGCCAAGGCTGCGCCACCTGCGGCTGCGGTGGCAGCACCTGAAATAAACTTGCGACGATCTATTGAGGTCATGGAACACACTCCTGCTGCTTGGAAAACAAAGGGTTCGCCGACCGCACAAATGGCGACCGGTCATAACCCTTCTTTAGCGAAAGGTGTGCCAGCTCGGAAATGTTTTAAGTGATTGAAATATATAGGAATTTGTTGATCAAGGGTTTACCCTTGGTCGATTGCTTAAACCCCAGAATGAGGCATTGGATGATTGCACCAGTCTGCCATTTGTATACCTTTTGTTTACTTTTGTTACCAAATCGTATGCGATTGATGCATTGAAAAAATCAATCGGAACCAGATGGATTTGAAATAAGGCAGTTTGGTGTCGAATGTATTCATGCACCCAAAATGTGGCACTGCACCACAACAGGGAGCCTTTGATTTTACAAACGCGCGCCACCTCGGCGGTGTTTTACACGCTTCAACAGGTTCTTGCATTCCACTGAAATAATGTCGGGCTGACCAAACAGGTATTTCTGTGCGAAGGCCAAAAAACTCTCTTGCGTGTCGGTCAGGGTGTGAATGTGCAGGCTTTGTAGATCAGACATGATGTACAGGCTGGCCACCTCGGGTTGTGCAGCCAATTCGGTTGCAACCGCTTCAATCACGTGGCTTTTAACCTTCAGGTCAACAAAGGTGCTGGTGACTTTGCCCAGCTTTTCCGGGTTCACCACGGCGGTGAATTGTTCTACCGTGCCTTCTTCCAGCAAGGCTTGCACACGTGCGCGGGCGTGGGCTCTGGAACACCCCAGTTGTCGGGCAATGTCAGCAAAAGACAAACGTGAATCTTTAATCAGCAGGCTGAGCAGGGCGGCATCCAGTTCGTTCATGGCAAATTCCGGTGTGGGTTTGCCATGAGGAATGCAAGAGCTGTACCTGCTATTTCTGGGCTTTAATGCGCAGGAAGCTCCGAACCGGGGCCCATCTTGTCATGCAGTCCAAATTTATCCACCATGGTTTTTGTCGCTTCGTTCATACCCAACAAATTGACCTTGGTCTGATTGCGTTTGAACTTGAGCATCACTTTGTCCAAGGCACCAACAGCCGTGATGTCCCAAAAATGAGCGAGGCTGATGTCGATGGTGACTTCGTCAATCTCTTCCTTGAAATCGAATGAGTTGACGAATGTTTCAGCTGAGGCAAAAAACACCTGGCCGGAAATGACGTAAGTGCGATTGCGTCCTTCATCTTGCGTACTTGATTGCACACGCAAAATACGACCCACCTTGTTGGCAAAAAAGAAGCCCGACAACAGCACCCCCACCAACACACCCTGCGCCAAATCATGCGTACCCACGGTAACGGCTACTGTGGCCAGCATCACGATGCTGGAGCTTTTTGGGTGCTCTCGCAGGTTGCGAATTGATGCCCAGTTGAATGTACCGATTGACACCATAATCATGACGGCCACCAAAGCAGCCATCGGTATCAGCGCCACGTAGTCGCCTATGAATACCACCATGATCAACAGGAAAACGCCGGCACATAAAGTGGACAAGCGCCCACGGCCGCCTGATTTCACATTGATCACAGACTGCCCGATCATGGCGCAACCGGCCATGCCACCCAGAAAACCCGCTGCAATATTTGATACACCTTGGCCTACACACTCGCGGTTTTTGTCGCTGGGTGTGTCGGTCAGGTCGTCCACAATTTGCGCGGTCATCATCGATTCCAGCAAGCCCACCACGGCCAGGGTCAGTGAAAACGGAAATACGATTTTTAAGGTTTCAAGCGTCCAGGGTACATCGGGCAGCAGGAACACCGGCAAGGAGTCTGGTAATTCGCCCATGTCGCCCACCGTGCGAATATCAAGCCCCACCGCGATGCTGAACGCGGTCAGCACCACAATAGCCACCAACGGGGATGGTACTGCTTTGGTCAGGTAGGGCAGCAGGTAAATAATGCCCAGGCCCGCCGCCACCATGGCGTACACATGCCATGTCACGTTGATCAGTTCAGGCAGTTGCGCCATGAAGATCAGAATGGCCAGTGCATTCACGAAACCTGTGATGACAGATCGGGATACAAAGCGCATCAACTTGCCCAGTTGCAACACCCCGGCCAAAATTTGAAGCACTCCGGTTAATAGCGTAGCCACCAGCAGGTATTGAAGGCCGTAGTCTTTCACCAAGGTGACCATGACCAAAGCCATGGCCCCGGTGGCAGCGGAAATCATGCCTGGCCGCCCGCCAGTGAACGCAATCACGGTTGCAATACAGAACGAGGCGTACAGACCCACCTTCGGATCGACACCGGCAATGATGGAGAAGGCGATCGCCTCGGGAATTAGCGCCAGCGCAACAACCAGGCCGGCAAGAAGGTCGTGTCGGACGTTGGATAACCAGTCCGCGCGGAAATTTTTAATCATGTGAAGTCTGCCAAGGAGGCGCGAAGGATAACCGCAGCACTCTAGAATTGTCAAACCAAGAAGCCCTTGGCTTATTGACCAAAAATTCATCAAATTAACGAATGTGTTCTAATAGAAGGGTTCATAGAGTAAACAAATGGAGTTGAAAACATGTCGACAGAAATCGAAAACACCGAATATGAACACACCGAACACAAGCTAACGCTGCGCAATTTGCAGGTGTCTGATTACCCTGATATCAAGCGCATTATGGAAGTGGTTTACCACAGCGCGGGCGGTGCGTTGCCCGAGGCCAAATTTCGTTCAATCCTTAAAACATTCCCCGAAGGCCAGATTTGCATCGAAGACGATGGCAAGGTGATCGCTGCAGCCTTTGCAGTGGTGGTGGATTACGACAAGTTTGGTGACAAACACACCTACATGGAAATTACCGGCAACATTTACGCCACCACACACGACCCCAAGGGCGACGTGTTGTACGGCATTGATGTGTTTGCCGATCCCGAATACCGCAATATGCGTTTGGGTCGCCGTTTGTATGAAGCCCGCAAAGAACTATGCCAAAACCTGAACCTGCGCGCGATTATGGCGGGCGGCCGAATTCCTGGTTACAAAGAGCACATGAAAGAGATGTCGCCGCAGCAGTACATTGCGGCAGTGAAACGCAAAGACATTTACGACCCGATTTTGACTTTTCAGTTGAGCAACGACTTTGAGGTGAAGCAGGTGCTGAAGGGCTACCTGCCAGAGGACAAAGAGTCGCAAGGCTATGCCACCTTGCTGGAGTGGTTCAATATTTACTACGAACCTGAAAAACCCATGCTGTTTGGCGCGCCCAAAACCACCGCACGCCTGGGTTGCGTGCAGTGGCAAATGCGTGAATTCCACAGCGTGGAAGACGTGGTAAAACAGGCCGAGTACTTCATCAATGCGCTTTCAGATTACCGCTGTGATGTGGCCTTGTTTCCCGAATTTTTCAACGCGCCTTTGATGGGCCTGGCGGGCAACGGCAATTCCTTGGAGGCGATTCGCCACCTGGCCACTTACACCGATCAAATTCGCGACGAGATGAGTCGCATGGCGGTGAGCTACAACATCAATGTGGTGGCGGGTTCCATGCCGGTGATGGAAGATGGTGCCTTGTACAACGTGGCCTATTTGTGCCGCCGCGATGGCACGGTTGAAGCGCAGTACAAAATTCACCCCACACCGCATGAAAAGCGTGAATGGATGATGGAGGGGGGCAGCAAGTTGAGTGTGTTTGACACCGACTTCGGAAAAATCGGCATCCTGATTTGTTACGACTCCGAGTTTCCAGAGCTGTCGCGGGTGCTGGCCGACAAGGACATGCAAATATTGTTGGTACCTTTCTGGACCGACACCAAGAACGGTTATCTGCGTGTGCGCCGTTGTGCGCAGGCCCGCGCCATTGAAAATGAGTGCTATGTGGCCATTTCAGGCAGTTTTGGTAATTTGCCCAAGGTGGACAATGTCGACATTCAATACGGGCAAACCGCCGTGTTTTCACCGTCTGATTTCGCATTTCCGCACGATGCAATCATGGCGGAAACCACGCCCAACACCGAGATGACCCTGATTGTGGATGTGGACCTGGACAAGCTTCAAATTTTGAAGAATGAGGGCTCTGTTCGCAATTACCTCGATCGCCGCCGCGACTTGTACAAGGTGGTGTGGCTAGGCGACGAGTGAGCCTTCAAACAAGGCACCCAACTTTGCAATGGCCACTGCGGTGTCGTCTGTCACCGGGTGGCCACAATTCAGGCGGATGCAGTTTTTGTACAGGCCGCTGGCAGAGAATACGCTGCCCGGCATGTAGGCGACTTTGCGGGCAATGGCCTTTTTGAACAGGGCGGCAGTATCGATGTCGCCCGGCAGTTCAACCCACAGCACAAATCCACCTTTGGGTTCAGAAATCCGGGTGCCCTGCGGGAAATGTTTCAGCACCAAATTGCCCATGGCACGCACCTGTGTTTCAAACTGCTGGCGCAAGGTGCGCAAGTGCCGCTCGAACGATCCTTTTTCAAGGTAATGCGCCACAGCCACCTGGGTAATCGGGTTGGTTGAACCGCTGAGAATCCGCTTCTTGGACAATACCTGTGCGGCGTACTTGCCGCCTGCCACATAGCCAATTCGAAGCGATGGGCTCAGTGATTTCGAAAACGAGCCACACATCAGTACCCGGTCGCTTTGCTTGCCCGCCTTCAGTGGCCGTGGTCGGAACCGTTCGAAGTACAGGTCGGCGTACACATTGTCTTCCACAATTGGAAAGTCGTATTTCTCGGCCAGCTCCAGCAACTTTTTTCGGTTGATGTCGGGCATCACAGAACCCATGGGGTTGCTGGCGGTGGGGCACACAATACAAGCCGCGATTCGGGTTTGCTTCACGGCAATTTCAAGCGCTTCCAGCGACATGCCATGCTCGGGGCTGCTTGGAATTTCAAGGGCGCGCAGGCCCAGCGATTCGATCATTTGCAACAGCAGGTAATACCCGGGCGACTCTACCGCCACAATGTCGTTGTGCTTGGCCACGCTTTGCAGGGCCAGGCTAAGGGCCTCAGTGCAGCCATCGGTAATCACCAGTTCATCGCGTTTCAATTTCATGCCCATCAACTCAAACCGTTGTTGCAGTTGTTGCACCAATTCCGGCTGGTTGGGTTCCACGTGGCTGCCCAGGGTGAGCAGGTCAGGGCGGGTACGGTTCACAGTGGCATAGCTTCGGCGCAGGGTGGCGATCGGCAACAATTCATGGGCTGGAAAAGCAACACCCAGTGGTGCCACACCCTCGCGGGTCGAACTTCGAAGCAGCATGGCAATTTGGTCCGCTACCTCCAGGTTAACCGGCGGTTCCAGCACAATTGAATCGGGGGCCTGCGTGCACACGGCCCCAACGGGCACATTGCGGGCTTGCACGTAGTAGCCGGATTTCGCAACAGGTTGTACGTAGCCCCGGTCTTCAAGCAGGTTCAGTGCTTTTTGTACCGTGTCGATGGAGTAGTGCCATTGTTCCGAGAGCTTTCGAATCGAGGGCAGTTTGTACCCCGCTGCAAAATGATTGTTTTCAATCAAGGCCTGCAGGTTTAAAGCCAGTGTTTCGTATTTGCAAGAGGTCGTGTCCACCGCTTAAACCTCGGTTTGCTTTTTCAGTTGCCACACCATGAACACACCCGCCACCATCAATGCCGCGGCCAGGTACAGCGAGCCACGGTAGGTGCCCGTGCGTTCTGCAATCACACCGGCCAGGGCGGGTGCTGCAATTTGCGACACACCGTAGCTGAGTGTCATGCGGGCCATTGCCTTGCTGGGGTTGGCGGGGAATTGCCGGCCTGCAATGCTCAGTGTCAGGTTCACAATGCCTGCAAACGTGCCGCCAAACAGCACCGCGCTAACCATGTTGGCCCAATAGCCATCGATGAAACCAGCCATCAGAATGGAGATGATTTGCAGAACATACGCCAGCACCAGTGCCTCGAATACACCGGTAATTCGGGCCACGCGATCCCAAATGAAAGTGGAGGGCATCGCCGCCAGCCCGACCACCACCCACACCCAGGGGCCCTTGCCTTGAAGTTCAGGCAGGGTTTCAGCAATGGCCACAATGAAGGTGGCGCTGATCACGTAGCCAAAGCCGGCACAGAAGTAAGCGCCAAGCATTAAGCGTATCCATTTTGCGCTGGGTGGTGCCACATCGGCCACCTGTGCTTCTGCGCTGCCTGCCTTGGCGGGTTTGGGCATCCATATCCAGGCGGGCACGAAGAAAACAATGCCCACCACACCCAACACCCACCATTGTTGGTCCCAGGCCAAATGGTCCACCATGGCCATGACAGCAAGGCCAGACAACACCAAACCCATGCCCGCCCCGGCAAAGTGCAGACCTAGTTCGGTTTTCAGGTTTTGGCGGGCCAGCCAGTTCATGATCAGGCCCGATGCGATCAACATGCCTGCGGTACTGGACACACCCGAAATAAAGCGCAGAAATACCCACAGGTTGACATCGGTGGTCAGGCCCATGCCAATGGTGCTGATTACGGCCACAATCAGGCCGAAACGGTAAAGCAGGTATTTGTAATCCAGGTTGCTGAGTGTCGAGGCCAACAAGGCGCCGCTGATGTAGCCAATGTAATTGACGGTGGCCAGCCAGCCACCATCAAAGGCGCTTAAGCCAGCCTGGTCGCGCATGATGGGCAGCAAAGGCGTGTAAGAAAATCGGGCCAAACCCACGGTCAGGATCAGCGAACAAATGCCAGCTGCAATGACTTGCCAACGTTCCAGTTTCATGGGGTACCCGCACAGAAGTCGAATTTCAAAAGCAGTACAGATTTTCGTAAGATTTATCTGTACTGCACATTATTTCATTATCCTGAATCTGTACTGAAATTGCAAAAGTTCTTACAGTGAGTGTTCCATTGTTACTCCACAAAAGGAGTTCGCCATGCAGCACTTTCAAGCCATTGCTCTGTTCGCATTTTTAAGCATTATTACGCCCGGGCCCAATAACCTGATGATCATGACAAGCAGCATGAATTTTGGCGTGCGAAAAAGCCTGCCGCATTTCTTCGGCATTATTGTGGGCTTTCCCTTGATGCTGCTGGCCATGGGTCTGGGTTTGAATGCGGTGTTTGAAAGCTTGCCTTGGTTTCACACGGCCCTGTTGGTGTTCAGCCTGTTGATGATGGTGTATTTGGCCTGGCGCATTGCCAGCTTTTCACCGTCTGCCGATGCGCTGAAGCCAGGCGCCAAACCACTGAGCTTTTTCAATGCGGTGTTGTTTCAGTGGGTGAATCCCAAAGCGTGGTTCATGGCCACAGCGGCTGTCGCGCTTTTCCCGGCCAGCTCGAATACGCCTGTACTGGATGTATTGATGGTGGCCGTGATCATGGCCAGTGTGGGTTTGTTGTGCGTGGGATTGTGGCTTGTGTTGGGTGCACGCTTGCGGGCCTTGATTAACAGCCCGCTGCGTTTGAAGTGGTTCAACGGAACCATGGCCGCCAGTCTGGTGCTGTTTTTCGCATACAGCACCGTTCAGGCGGTTTAGTTTCAGGGCAAAGACAAACGCCAGATATTCCAGGTGGTGGTGCCAAACTGGCGCGTGAAGCTGCCCTTGTTGTAGGGCAGGCCATAGCGCGCAGCCAAAGCCTGTACCCGGGGTGACATCTCCGCATAGCGGTTGGCAGGAATGTCCGGAAACAGGTGGTGCTCAATCTGGTGGCTCAGGTTGCCCGACAAAATATGGAACAACTTGCCACCGGTAATATTGCAGCTGCCCAGCAGTTGGCGCACATACCAGGCTGCGCGGGTTTCGCCTTCCACTTCTTCTTTGGTGAAGTGGTGTACACCGGCCGGGAAGTGGCCGCAGAAAATGATCACATTCGACCAAATGTTGCGAATGCCGTTGGCGATCAGGTTGGCCACAATCGTGAAGCCGAAACCAGCCAACGCAATATTCACCACATCAAATCCGAAAAACACAGTGACTGGCACTGTGACTGCTGCGCCCAATACAGGCCAACACACATAGTCTTTCAACAGCTGGTGGCGTACCTTCCAGCCAATCCGTTTCAGCATGGGAATGATTTCTTTAAAGCTTTTCTTGCCAGCCAGCAATTTGTCAGCTTCCAGATCGTGCAGGGCCACACCCCACTGAAACATCATCATCAGCACAAAGTTGATCACCGGGTTGAACAGGTATTTGGCATGCCAGCGCTGGTCGTCTGTGACGCGCAGCACACCATAACCAATGTCTGGGTCTTTGCCATGCACATTGGTCCAGGTGTGGTGCACCACGTTGTGGCTGTGTTTCCACTGGTCGGAAGGGCAGACGTTGTCCCATTCCCAGGTGTTGGATTGAATGTTGGGGTCGCGCATCCAGTCGAACTGCGCATGCATGATGTTGTGGCCCAACTCCATGTTCTCAATGCTTTTCGACACGCCCAGCATGACCGCACCCAGCAACAGCACTGCCCAGAATTGCGGCCAGCCTGTGAAGGTCCAGTCGCTCATTGGCAACAGGAAAAAGCTGAGAAACACCACAATACGCCCGGCCAGCATCAGGGTTCGCTGCCATTTGATGACCGAGAGAATGTAGGCGCGGTCTTTGCTGCCCAGCGAGTCTGCAATTTCATTGCGTATGGCGTCCATTTCGCGACCGAATTCTTCGATGTCGCTGGCGCTCAAATGTTTTGGCATGCCCATGTTTGTCTCCTGCTTCCTGTGTTGCTTACACTTCGATTTCTGCGTCGCCCACTGCTGCGCACACGCAAATCTGAATCACTTGTCCTGTTTCATTGATCAGCGCATTCGTGCGCAAATCGCGTACACAGCCGCTGGCCAGTTTCACATCGCAACCATGGCAAATACCCATCCGGCAACCGTGTTCCGGGTTCAAGCCAGAATCTTCGGCAAGGCGAAGCAAATTCGTTTCACCGTCAGAATTGGCACTCACATTGCTGTTCAAAAATTTCACCACGCCGGTTTTAACTTCGGTGGGTACCCCCGCCAGTTGTGCTCGGAATCGCTCGGTGTGCACCTGGCGACTGAGTCCTTCGGCTTCGTAAAGCTTCTCGATAGAATCCAGCATGGCCTGCGGACCACAGGCGTACACATCGCGTTTGCGCCAGTCGGGGCAAAGCTGTTCCAGTTGCTCTTTGGAAAAGTGGGGGCGTTTGCCGGTGATTTCTTCCGGCTTCTGGCCTGGCTCACGGGTGTGCACCAGGTTCAGTGTGTACAGCTTTTGTTGGTCTGAAATTTCTTTCAGTTCACGCCCAAAAATGACGTCGTAAGTGTGTGGTGCGTAGTGAATGTGCACGGTGTTGGGCATGCGTTCCTGAAGCACCAGGCTGCGCAACATGCTCATGATGGGCGTAATTCCGCTACCCGCAGTAATAAACAGTGGCAGTACTGGCTGTGCATCGGGCAGGTAAAAGTCGCCTTGGGGCACACCAATCGGCACGTAATCGCCCACTTTCAACTTGCGAACCAGGTGGTGCGACATGCGGCCATTGTCGATTGCTTTCACGGTGATGGTGAAGCAACCGTCGTTTCGCTCCGGGGCAGAACTGATGGAATAGGTGCGTGTGAAATGTTGCCCGCCAATGGGCACACCAATGCGCAAATGTTGACCTGGGCGGTGGCTTCGCCAGTTCAGCCCGGGCCGCAATGTAATGGTGCGTGAATCGGAGGTTTCGTCCCACACGGCTTCAACCCGCGCCTGCAGGGCGTGGGTACTCCACAGTGGGTTGACCAGTTCAATGTAGTGGGAAGTTCGAAGTGGGAATGCAAAGGCGTCGGAGACTTTCGTCACGAGGCCAGTAAGTCTTTTGACCAGCGTGGGTCCTGCTTGAGCCTGCATTCTGTCTCCTCGTTTTTTGTGTTGTAAAACGAGTGTGCACTGAAACACATTACAAGTCATTCCGCACTGCACCAGCGGTCAGTGATTTACTGACCTAGCGGTTTCTGCCGTAAGCGTCGTGGGAAGAAACCCACTCATCGGCCAGAATGGCCGACAACAAAGACAAATCACCCGCCAACACCGTGGCACCCACAATCTCCGCCAGTTTGCGTGCCTTGCCGCTGCCTTCGCAGCCGAGCATTCTCAGGCATTCTGCTTGAGTGGCCAGGCCAGTTCCGCCGCCCTTGGTGGCACAAATCACGGAAGGCAATGTGACAGAAAAATACAAATCCCCATTGGCCGTAATGTCCATGAACACCATGCCGGTGTGGCTTTCAACTACATTGGCCTCGTCTTGCCCGGTGGCAATGAACAACGCGGCAATGCCGTTGGCCGAGTGGGGCCCACTGTAGGCGCTGCCCGCCAGTTGCGCGCCGATGGCACTGCGCTGGCGCTGCTTGAAAATTGTTTCAGGTGTGGTGCGTGCCAGCCTTTGCAGCACTTCACGCTGAATGGTGGCTTCCGCAATCACCCGCTTGCCCCGGCTGTGCAGCAAGTTCATGTGCGAATGCTTTTTGTCGGTTTCAATGGCACCGCTCAGGGCAAAGTAAGTAATTGCTTCCGGGCTGTTTTTCAGCACCCACTGGCAAGCGGCATGGGTGGCCTTGCCACACATGTTTTGCCCGGCCGCGTCGCCCGTGGTGTAGTTAAAGCGCGTGTACACCATGCGCGCAACCTGCCAGGTTTGAATGTGCTCAAGCTTGCCAAAGCCGGTGGTTTTCTCAGCCTCGGCTTTCACTGTTTGAAGGTTCTCATTCAACCAGTTCAAAAACCGTTTGGCGGCTCGGGCATCGTCGAATTCAAACAGCGGGGCGCGCTGCATGAATTCTTCAGCCACAGTCACCTTCACACCGCCGGATTCGCTCACCATGCGCATGCCCCGGCTGTAGCTGGCCACCAGTGTGCCTTCGGTGGTGGCCAGTGGCACATAGAACCAGCCCTGCGCATGTTCACCATGAATCAACACAGGCCCAGCCACACCCACCGGCATTTGCACCACGCCAATGAAGTTCTCGGTGTTGCTTTTCAAACTTTCTGGGGGCAGGGAGTAGGTGCCAGTGTGTTGAAGGCTGGCACCGGTGTGCTGCGTCAAAAATTCGCGACGTGCTTTGGCGGCTTCCTCGGAATAGTTGTCTTCGAAGCGGGGAATGGGCGTGCGTGTCATGTTATTTGCGCTTGGTCTTGGTGCTACGGGTTACGGCTGCAATCGATTCTTCGTAGCCGCTGACCAGTTTGCCAATGTTCTCCAGCTTGGCCTTCAAGACATCGAGTTCCATCTGGGTGCGATCCAGTTTCATGGTCAGGTGGGCATTTTCTTTTTCAAGGCCCACCATGGTTTTGGCGAGCTCCCGGTTTTCCTGTTCCAGTTCTTTGTTGGCCTGGTACATTTTCAAAAGGTTGGCCTGCAAACCTTTCACTTTGTCCTGAACGCCGTCCACGGTTTGCTTGATCCCGGTTTCAAACTGGTTCACCTGATCCACCACGGCATTGATCAAATTGCTGGCCGGAAGGCTGGATGCCCGTTTTTGAGCGACCGATTTCAGTTTTCTTAACGCGTTGCTGCCTTTTTGTGCCACACCCATGTTTGTCTCCTGATTGTTGTTTTTTGAATTTGCCAACAAAGAGTAGCAAGTTTCAGGAATTCAGTGGTGTCGATTCGTTTCAATCCGGACAAAAGAGCCTTTCGCGATTGCTGTTTAATCATTCGTTTGATATATTTTTAAATCAATCGATTGAATTAATTTCGGACTTTCCCATGCTTCAAGACAAGCAGCAATCTGCACGGCAAAAGCTGGTGCAGGCTGCACTCATTACCTTCGCTGAAAAGGGCTATGAAGGCGCGTCCACGCGCGAAATCGCTGACAAGGCGGGTGCCAACATTTCATCCATTCGCTATTACTTTGGTGACAAGGCTGGCCTTTACCGGGCCGCTTACACCGAACCTTTGTGTGGCACGCCGTTCGAGCAGGGCATTCCTGATTTGAACAGCACCGATGTGGACAAGGCGTTGAAGCAATTGTTTCGGGATTTTCTGGAGCCCTTGAAGCACGGGGAAACCTTTCGCCTCGTGATGAAATTGCATTTCCGCGAAATGATTGAACCCACTGGTGCCTGGGAGCATGAAATTGATGCGGAAATCAAGCCGCAGCACATGGCCTTGGTGAATATGTTGACCGCTTATTTTGGTTTGACGAAACCCGACCTGGATATTCAGCGCCTGGCCTTCGCCATGATGGGTATGGCGGTCAACTTTTATGTGGCCCAAGACGTGGTGGATGTGGTGTGCCCCAAATTAATGGGCAGTGCCAAGGCCATCGATACATTGTCTGAACGCCTGGCCGGCTATGCCCGTGCCATGCTCGACGGTGAAAGTAAACGACGCAAACAGGATTGCAGCAAATGAAAATTTCAATGGTGTTCACGAAGTATCCAGTTGCCCTGTTCGCGGCAACATGGCTGCTAAGCGCTTGTTCTCCGGGTGCTGAGCAAGCGCCCAATGCGACAACCGAAAATCAAGCGCCCGGCAAGGCCAGCCTTTCGGTTGAACTGGCCGCAGTCGAGGAAAAAACCATTCCTCTAACCCTGTCGGTGAATGGCAGTGTGGCTGCCTGGCAAGAGGCCGTGATTGGGGCACAACTCAACGGTGTGCGAATTGATTCTTTGCGCGCCGAGGTCGGTGATGTTGTGAAAAAAGGGCAAACGCTTGCCCTGTTTGATCAACAAACCGTGAACGCCGATTTGGCACAAGCCAAAGCGGGCGTGGCCGAAGCACAGGCTTTGTTTGAGCAGGCGAAGCTGAATGCTGACATGATTCGCAACATCACCGATGCGGGCGCGGTTAGTGCGCAAGAACGCAACCAGGTGATTGCCGCGGAAAAGTCTGCACAGGCCCGTTTGCTGTCGGCCCGGGCCTTGCAAACCCAGCAGGAAATTCGCTTGCGCAACACCACGGTGACCGCGCTGGACGACGGAGTAATCAGCGCACGCACTGCCACCTTGGGGTCAGTGCCCGCCCCAGGGCAAGAATTATTCCGATTGGTGCGCCAGCAGCGGCTGGAGTGGCAGGCGGAGGTCACTGATGCAGAGCTGGCCCGAATTTCAGAGGGCATGGCGGTGACCGTATTCAACAATGATCAAGCTTTGAGCGGCAAGGTTCGAACACTCAGCCCGGTCATCAATGTGCAATCCCGAACCGGCATGGTCTATGTCGATATTCCCGGTGCCTACGCCAAGGGTTTGAAGCCTGGCATGTACCTGCGTGGCGAATTTGATTTGGGTGCGCAAACTGCCACTGTAATTCCACAAACCGCAGTGATTGAACGGGATGGTTTCACCTATGCGTTTACGCTGGACCAAGCCAGCAGCAAGGTGCAGCGCATCAAGTTGCGGGTTAACAAAGCGCAGGGTGAGTTTATCGAGGTACTGGAGGGTTTAAGCCCCGGTGACAAAGTGGTGAAAAGCGGTGTGGCCTTCCTGGCCCACGGCGACTTGGTGAAGGTGGTTCAGTGAACGTCTCGACCTGGTCAATCAAGAACCCCATTCCAGCGGTGATGCTGTTCTTCCTGCTCACCGTGATGGGTCTGTACAGCTTTTCAAGCATGAAGATTCAGCAGTTCCCTGACATTGAACTGCCCACGGTGCTGGTCACTGCGAGCCTGCCCGGTGCATCGCCTTCACAGCTTGAAAACGATGTGGCTCGCAAAATCGAGAACTCGCTGGCCACGCTGCAACAACTCAAACACATTTACACCAAGATTCAAGACGGCATTGTCAGCATCACGGTCGAGTTCAATCTTGAGAAAGACACACAAGAGGCCGTGGACGATGTACGGTCTGCCGTGTCGCGTGTGCGTGCAGACCTGCCTACTGACTTGCGCGACCCGGTGGTCAACAAACTGGAGTTAAGTGGCGCTCCTGTGTTGGCTTACACCATCGCATCCACTGCGTTTGATGAGGAAGGTTTGTCTTGGTACGTGGACGACACCATCACCAAAACACTGTTGAATGTGAAAGGTGTGGGCGCAGTAAACAGGGTGGGCGGTGTTACGCGAGAAGTTGTTGTCGAGCTTGACCCGTTAAAAATGCAGGCACTGGGCGTGAGCGCACTCGATGTATCCCGTCAACTGCGCAATACCCAATTGGAAACTGCGGGTGGCCGGGCCGATCTTGGTGTGGGTGAGCAACCGCTGCGCACCATTGCCACCGTAGAAAATGCCAACCAATTGAAAGAAATTTCAATTGTGCTGAGCAATGGTCGCCGTGTGAAGTTGCCAGAAATCGCGACGATTAAAGACACCATCGCCGATCGGCGATCGGCTGCCTTGCTCAATGGCCAAGATGTGGTGGGTTTCGAAATTACCCGCAGCAAAGGTGCCAGTGAAGTTGAGGTGGGCCAGGGTGTGGCCACGGCCTTGGCTGAACTGCAAGCGCAGCGGCCCGACCTTACGATTGTCGAGGCTTTCAACTTTGTAGAGCCTGTGGAAGATGATTTCGACAGCTCCATGAAAATGCTCTATGAGGGCGCATTTCTCGCCGTGGTGGTGGTGTGGTTTTTTCTGCGCGACTGGCGCGCTACCTTTGTGTCGGCTGTGGCCTTGCCTTTGTCAGTCATTCCGGCGTTTGCCGGCATGTACTACCTGGGGTTCAGCTTGAACGTGGTTTCCTTGCTGGCCATGTCGCTGGTGGTGGGTATTTTGGTCGATGACGCCATTGTGGAAGTGGAAAATATTGTGCGCCACCTTCGCATGGGCAAAAGCCCACTGGATGCCGCTCGCGAGGCCGCCGATGAAATTGGCCTTGCTGTAATCGCAACCACGTTCACCCTGATTGCCGTGTTTTTGCCCACGGCCTTCATGAGCGGCATTGCTGGTAAATTCTTCAAGCAGTTTGGCTGGACCGCCGCGCTGGCCGTGTTCGCTTCACTGGTCGTGGCCCGCATGTTAACGCCCATGATGGCCGCTTACATGTTGAAATCGGCCGGCCATGAAAGTGAGAAAAATGAGCCTGGCAAAATGATGGCCCGTTACCTGGACTGGGTGCGCTGGGCTTTGGCGCACAGGCTGATTACCTGTATCGCGGCTGGTGCTTTTTTTATTGGTTCCATCCTGCTGATTCCTTTGTTGCCCACCGGTTTTATCCCGCCCGATGATTTGTCGCAAACGCAGGTTTACATTGAATTGCAGCCGGGCAGCACCTACGAGCAAACTCGCAAGGCGGCCGAAAAAGCCCGTGAACTGATCAGTGAAGTGGAGTACGTACGAAGTGTGTATACCACCATTGGCGGCGGTGCAGCCGGCACCGACCCGTTCATGATGAGCGGGCAGGCTGAGGTGCGTAAAGCCACGCTCACTGTGTTGCTGGATCCGCGCGGCGAACGTGCCGTGCGCAAGCAGGTGACAGAAACGCAAATGCGCGAGGCGCTCAGCAACCTGCCGGGTGTGCGTTATAAGGTGGGCTTGGGTGCTTCGGGTGAAAAGTATGTGTTGGTGCTGTCTGGTGAAGACGGGGAAGCCCTGTCCAAAGCAGCCAGTGAAGTGGAGCGCGATTTGCGCACCATTCCCGGTTTGGGCTCCATTGCCTCCAGTGCAGCTTTGGTTCGCCCGGAAATCTGGATCAAGCCCGATTTTGCCAAAGCAGCCGACCTGGGCGTGAGCACAGCAGCCATGGGCGAAACCCTGCGTGTGGCTACAGTGGGTGATTACGATGCAGCCTTGCCCAAACTGAACCTGTCGCAACGGCAAGTGCCGATTGTGGTTCGCCTCGACGACGAAGCCCGAAAAGACCTCAGCGTGCTTGAACGCCTCGCAGTTCCCTCAGCGAAACCAGGGGTACCCAGTGTGCCTCTGAACCAGGTGGCAACGTTGGGTATCAACGCGGGCCCTTCGGTAATTGATCGCTACGACCGTGCACGCAATGTGAACTTTGAAATTGAATTGCAAGGGCAACCTTTGGGTGATGTGGCCGCAGCTGTTCAACAATTGCCCAGCATCAAAAGTCTGCCACCCGGTGTGGCGCAGCGAAACATTGGCGATGCCGAAGTGATGGAAGAGCTGTTTGCCAGTTTTGGTTTGGCCATGCTCACTGGTGTGTTGTGTATTTTTGTGGTGCTGGTGTTGTTGTTCAAAGACTTCCTGCAACCCGTCACAATTCTGGCTGCATTGCCACTGAGTTTGGGTGGCGCGTTTGTGGGCCTGTTGATCGCAGGGAAAAGTTTTTCCATGCCCTCGCTGATCGGCTTGATCATGTTGATGGGCATTGCCACCAAGAACTCTATTTTGCTGGTGGAATACGCCATTGTTGCACGCAACGAAAAGGGCATGAACCGGCTGGATGCAGTGGTGGATGCCTGCCACAAACGGGCACGCCCTATCATCATGACCACCATTGCCATGGCTGCAGGCATGTTGCCAATCGCAATTGGCACAGGTGATGCAGACACCAGTTTCCGCAGCCCCATGGCCATTGCCGTGATTGGTGGTTTGATGACCTCTACTTTCCTCAGCCTCTTGGTCATTCCGGTGGTCTACACCTTGATGGACGACTTTGAGCACGGCATGAAAAATATTTATCAAAAACTGGGTTCAATCTTTAAGCAGTCTGGAGCACGCAACACATGAAAGCAGCCACAAGAAAATTCAAAACCATCGAAGTGGATGGCAAGCAGCGCTATTACGAACCAGCGCCCAAGGGCATCAGCGCAGCCAACTTCAAGAAGGTGGTTGAAAGCAGAAGATCTGTGCGCAAGTTCACCGACAAACCCATTCCCAAAGAAGTGCTGGACGAGTGCCTGGACATGGCTTTGCTCGCACCCTGTTCGTCGGGTTTGCAGCCCTGGGAATTCTATGTGGTGAAAACCCCAGCCAAAAAAGCCAAATTGGTCACGGCCTGTTTGGGCCAACTGGCTGCAAAAACGGCACAGGAACTGATTGTGTGCGTGGCGCGTGTTGACCGGGTCAGCGAGTTTTCCAAAAAGATGATCAAAGACTGGCCCATGCCGGAAGTGCCCACGCTGGTGCGTCGCTACTACCAACTGATTCCTTACAACTATTCACCCGGCCCATTGAACAGTTTCGCAATGGTGAAGAAGGCTGCATCGAATGTGGGCGGCTTGATCGCACCCTTGCCACGCGGCCCCTACACGCGGAGCGAAGTGGAGTTGTGGGCAGCGAAAAGTGCAGCATTGGCCTGTGAAAACCTGGTGCTGGCATTGCGTGCGCACGGCTTCGACACCTGCATGATGGAAGGTTACGACGAAGCCCGCGTGCGTAAATTATTAAAGCTGACCGACGATGCTTTCCCGATCATGGTGATCGGGGCTGGCGAGCGCGCCGATGATGGCGTGTTCTGGCCTCAAATTCGCTTTGAGCGGGAATTGTTTGTACATGAAGTGTAATTGTTCTGCTGCGGTAAGCCCTTAATCCCGGTTTGCATCCGCCAAGGCATCCTCTGAAGTATCAGTACGACCACTTCAGGGGATATTTTTGAATTACCGCAAACTACAACAACTTTTTTGGCCACTTGCAATGCTTCTAGTGGCCGCTTGTTCCTCGGAATCCAGTGGTGTCTCTGCGGGTACTTCGGGCACCAACACGCAGTCCTCTGGCTTGTCTTGTAACAGCAATTCAAATGCGGCAAATGGTGCGCGGTGGATGTCAGCTTGGGGTGTAACCCACGTTACAGGTACTGCACCAGTGGAAACAACGGTTCGAAATATCGCCCGGGTGACAGCGAGTGGCAACGCGGTGCGTGTTCGTTTTATCAACCTGAGCGACCAGCCTATGCAAATTGGTGCCGCAGCCGTTGGTGTGCGCGAAGGGGCAACGGGCGCAAATCTGAAGTTGAATACCAGCAAGGCAGTGACCTTCAATTGCGGTCAAAGCAGCGCCACCATTCCTCCCCAAACCGAATCGTTCTACAGCGATCCCATTCAGTTCAAGGTGAACAATCAAGACGATCTGGCAGTAAGTTTGTATGTGAAAGGTGCGGACAATCCTGGTGAGTTCGGTGCCACCTGGATTGAATCTTACAAACTGCCCAATGGCTCTGGCAATCAAACACTCGAGGACTCTGGCGCGGGTTATGGATTGATTGATGAAAGTCGTTTTTCAACTCCGCCAGGTTTACCGATCATGTGCAATGGTTGCACGGTGTACGCACTTCGGGATATTGAAGTACTGACCACGGATGCAAAGGGAGCCATGGTGTTTTTAGGTAGTTCCAGTTTTCATGGATTTAATACCAGCCAGAATGGTTTCAAGCGCATTAGCGATTTGTTGTCAGTTCGCATGTTGAATGAAATTCCGCAGGGCCAGCGCAATACGATTGTGAACCGTGGTATCGGCGGCGACACCTTGCAAAACGCCAGTGCAAGCAGGCTTGAACGGGATGTATTTGATACAGTCGGCGTCAGCTCGGTGGTGGTGTGGGTAACCAATGACTTGTCCAGTCGAAGTGCCGATGAAATCATCGTCAATTACCAGGAAGTGATTGCCCAAGCCCATGCGAGAGGTATTAATGTGTATTGCCCCACCTGGATTCCCGGAGCACAATCCTTGCAGGCCAATTTGAATGGTGAACGCGCCAAGCTGAACGATTGGATTTTAAACAGCGGTGAGTGTGATGGTGTGGCAGATTACAACGGTGAAGTGGAAGCACCGGGTGGCCTTACATTTTTGCCCCAGTACAACAGTGGCGATTTCATTCACTCCAACGACGCAGGCCATGCCTTGTGGGCGGCTGCTACGCCGTTGAGTGACTGGGTGGGCAAGGCCAAACCCTAGCGTGTGGCGCGTTTTACCCGAAATGCCGTTGTCCATTCATTGAACAAATATTTGAAGAAGGCGCCGATCAAGCTCATGGAAGGTTTGGCTTCCAGCCCATCTGCCAAACGGAAAATTTGTTGGTAATACCAGGCTTGTGCACCCAGCACGTTGATTAATTTCAGTGGCAGCACTGGGCTGACCGGTGAAAAAATTCCCTTGTCTGCCAACTTCAACATATTCTCAAAGCTGGCTGCACGGTCAATTTTTCCATTCATCAACTGCTTCGGTGTGTCGGGGTGGGTGCACAGTGGGCGGCCCAAACCAATCACGTCGCACACGCCATCGTTCAATGCTTCTTCCATGGCCTCACGGCTGCGAAAACCACCGGTGACCATCAGTGGCATGGTGGCCACTTCGCGGATTGCCTTTGCATAATTCAGGAAATAGGCTTCGCGCTTTTTCGTGCTTTCACGCACAGCCGGTTGATCGTCTTTTACAGAGTCAGCTGCACCTGTGTGGCCCAGCAAACGCGGCTGTTCGTAGGTGCCGCCAGAAATTTCAAGCAGGTCGACCTTTTCATCGTTCAACCACTTCACCACCTGCAAACATTCTTCGTTGGAAAACCCGCCTTTGCGGAAATCATCTGAATTAAGTTTCACTGCAACCGGGAAAGCAGGGCCCACAGCCTTGCGCACGGCGCGCACGGCTTCCAGCAAAAAGCGGGCGCGGTTTTCCAGGCTGCCACCCCATTGGTCAGTGCGCTGATTGGTCACTGGCGACAGGAAAGACGACAGCAGATAACCATGTGCTCCATGCACCTGCACGCCCGTAAATCCAGCCTCTTTTGCAATTCGGGCCACACGCGCAAAGCGCTGAATCAGGTCCAGAATTTCATCCTCGCGCAGGGCGCGGGGTGGGGCATAGTTGCCCAGCAATTCCAGTTGAACTGCAGAAGGTCCTACTGGTTTGGTGGTGACATAGCGGGGCGACTGTCGGCCTGCATGTGAAATTTGCATCCACAGGTGGTTGCCGTTGCTGGTGCCTGCTTTGGCCCATGCACGCAGGGCCTCCATGCCTTCGGGCTCGCCATGCTCGGGTGCTGGGTCTATGGATACATTGCCGGGTCTTTCCAGAATATTCCGGTCGATCAACACATTGCCGGTGATCAAAATGCCCGCACCGCCCTCGGCCCAACGCTTGTACAGTGTGGCATGGCGTTCAGTGGCTTGAAGCCTTGCGTTGGCCACACCTTCGGTCATGGCTGCTTTGCAAAGCCGGTTGGGAACCACCACGCCGCAGGGCAGGGTGAAGGGTTGCTTTAATTCAATTGTAGTCATGTGTCAGCCAATCCATAGCAGTGAAAGTGACAGCGCACCTGCGTAAAAAACAGCCATGGCCAGTGCACCAGTAATTTGTTGAAAAGTGGATTTGTTACCCAGTACGTTCCACAGCCACAGCGCACCAATTGCCAGCAGCATTTCCGGAATCAAGGGGTAAATGGCAAAGCCTTGTATTTGTAAAACGTCTTGCGCATGCCACAGGTTCATTGGGCGTGCTGCCCATTCCCAAACTAAAAACCCACCCAGCGACAATGCAGCAACCACCGGGTATGGCTTTTTTGTGGCCAGTGCAAGCCAGCACACCTGCCACAGCAACATGATCCACAAGCCCATAAAGTACACCGGCACCGCACCCCCCAAGCGCACAATACCGTGGTCTGGGAAGGTGAGTGTGCCCATGCGCTCAACCAGCATCCAGTCCGCGCAGGGCAGGGCAATTGAAAGCGGCAATAAAAATTTCCACAAACGCACCCATTCGCCATGGCCCCGTAAGGCCCCAACCACCGGTAGCGCAATGTTGTAAGCCAGCGCAAAAACCACCAGCGCAAGCCCCAGGGCATTGCCTTGCGTATTCAATGCAACCGGAATGGCGATGGCAAAAAATGCAGCATGAAACACCAAGGCATCGCGCACGCCTTTTGAATCCACTCTGTTCATCGGGCGGCTCCTCGAATCAGGGCGTTCAAAATGTTGATGATTTCTTCGCTGAGTTCGGGAATGTCTGGCGGGTTTTCCAGCGTCAGCCACTCCGCCAACAATTCATTAATGCCGCCCACCAAAGCCACACTCACCAAGTGGTAATTGCGTTTGGGCAAGTCGCCGCGCTCCACCAGGCTGCCCAGGTAGGCCTCGATCAAACCCGCCATGTCATGGATGGCCTCGCGCCTGCGGGCCTCCATTTGCGGGCTTACACCGACCACCTCCAGAACGCCCACCCGTGCATGGCGTGTGTCTTCCAGGTAATGGTGCACCATGGCACTTACCGCCAGCGGAATTTGCTCAGACAAACTGAGGTTGGGTGCAGACATCGCTTTCAACACACCCGCGCGAAGATCTGCAATGATGTTGTCGTACAGCGCGCGCAAAATTGCTTCCCGACTGTCGAACAGTTGATAAAAGTGGCGTGCCGTTACCTTGGCTTCAGAACACAAGGCCTCAATGGTGGTTCGCGCGTAACCTTGTCGCGCAAACAATTCCAGTGCAGCAGCCAGTAGCCGCGCTTTTCGTTCTTCTGCACGTTGCTCTGCGGCAACGCCCCCGTAGGCCCTTGTGGGTGTTTTGGTCATTCAGGTTCACTTTTGACAAGATTTCTTGTCCAAATTATAGTGAGCTTGTTTCACAAAGCGCAACCACAGTTTGAGGGCTTACACCATGTTCACACGCATCAGTCATTTTGACGGCACTCGCGATGCACTGCGTCCCATGCAGCGCGTGGACAACGCGCGCGAGGCTGCCAAAGACTTTCGGCGCGATATGTTGGCCAAACCGCAGGTGCTTTTCTACAAAACTTTCGAGTTGGTGCGTGTGCCATACCCCAGCAAGTTTGCCTATCTCAATGCATTTGGATTGCCCACACCCTTTGTGCATTTGTGCAACCGTTTGTTTGTCATTCAGTTTTCCAGCAGCGAAGGTGTCAAAACTTTGCTGGTTAGTCCCTCTGATTGGGAGAATCAGCGCGCCACACCATTTTTTGCGCATCTGGATGCCAAGGCTGGCCCTTTGGTAGGCGTGATGGAAGCACTCGTGTTGAAGAAAACATCCACCGTGTTGCAGTGCCTGGCCAGCATCGGTTTACGGCCAGAGGATGTGGACTACATCACCTACGATCACCTGCATACGCAAAATGTAAGCCGCTGGCTTGGTGCCAACGGCCAAGCGCCGCTGTTTCCGAATGCAAAGTTGCTGGTGATGCGTGAAGAATGGGAGAGCGCACAGGCGTTGATCCCTTGGCAAAACCAGTGGTATTGCCCGCAAGGTACACAGGGTATTGCGCCCGAACGAATTGAGTTGCTCGATGACAGCGTTTGGCTGGGTGACGGTGCCGTTGCACTGGTGCGCACCAAAGGGCACACCGAGGGCAATCATTCCATTGTGGCGCACACCGAACAGGGTTTGTTGGTCACCAGCGAAAACGGGGTTAGCCTGGATGCTTATGAACCCAGGCATTCGAAGATCAGCGGGCTTGCAGACTTCGCCAAAAGAACCGGGGCCGAGGTGATCATCAATGGCAACACGCAGGAATATGTGGTGGACCAATACATTTCCATGGTGCAGGAAAAAAGCATGGCCGGGCCAAACCCGGCCGATGAACGTTTTCCCAACGTGGTGCCGTCCTCCGAGGCGCAGCCTTACTGGCTGTTTCCCGGTACCGCCCCAACCATGCGATCGGGCAATCTTGAGTTTGGACGGTTTGTAGTGCCCGCGTAATTACTTGATGTAGCTGCAGCAGTAATCCACAGGTGTTTTCACCTTCAACTGAAATTTTGCGTTGGCCGGTACTTCAAAAGACTGGCCACCGGTGATCGTCTTCCAGCTCTCGCCAGGCAAGCACACGTCCATATCACCCGCCAGAATTTCCATGATTTCTTTTTCTGCGGTACCGAATTCATAATCGCCGGGCAACATCACGCCCAGGGTTTTTTTGGTGCCATCGGCAAACAACACCGTGCGGCTTGTGACCTTGCCGTCGAAGTAAATGTTCGCGGCTTTCACCACGGTCACGTTCTCGAATTGAGCCATTTGATTTCCCCTTGATTGCAAAAAATTTGGATGCTGAATGATGCCTTAATTTGCAGGTATTGCGGCATTGGTCGTCCCGGTTTTTCGGTCTTGACTCCCCCCAATTTTGAGCCCCCTAAATTGGTTTTTTTGTTGCTTTCGTACAATTTTTACAAAAAACCCCTACATCTTGTCAGTAAAAACCTTACATATTGGGTATATTCGCTACCTAGAAATGGTTAACCAAAAATAGTTAACCCACATCAATCCGAACAATCAGCAAGGAATTCACATGTCGAACGAAATGGCCTCGGTGGGCATTTTGAAAACGCAGGCTGTCGGTGTAACCGTGCAGCGGATGGGTCAAACCTTGACACTGGAGCCCGGCGACCCCGTGTTTTGGGACGACACGATTGTGAACAATAGCCGTCAGGTCGTGCAGGTAGAAATGCCTGCATTGCACGCAAGCCACGGTGATGCCTTGCTTGAACTGGCGCCGAATGCATCGGCCAGGCTGGATATGCTTGAGGCCGATGTGCCTGATGCGCCCGCCCGCACTGAAGTCACGGCGCTGAGCGAAGGCGTGGAACTTTACGAAGTGAGTGACGCGGTCAATACCGCTGTTCTGGCCTCGCAGGACGGAGAATTCTCTGGCCTTGTCGGTGCTGGCTTGTTGGCTGGCGGTGCATCAGCCAGTACAGCAGCGGGCGTTATTGGTGCCGGTGTGCTGGGTGCTGCTGTGCTGGACGGCGACGACGATGAAGTTGTGGATACTGGCAGCCCGGCAATGCCGACCGACCCTACGGATCCGACCGACCCTACGGATCCCACCGATCCTACTGACCCGGTTGATCCGCCAGTGAGTACCACCGAGCTGACCGGGCTTGCCGGCTTGCTTGCCGATGTTGCGGACACCCTGGACAGCAGTTTGGGCGACATTCCCGGTTTGGGAATTTTGATTGATGGTTTGACTGATCTGCTCGGCAGCGGTCAGGGCGATTTGATCCCCTTGCCCGGTGGGCTGGCCGATGGTTTGGCCTTTCTCGGCGATGCAATCAAAGATGGTTTGGCCGATATACCCGTACTCGGCGGCCTAGGCGATTTGTTGGGCGGCGTGGTGGGTGGAACCACCACCACCTTGTTGGCCGGTGATGCTGGTACCGACCCGGTGTCAGGCTTGTTGAACGATCTCACCGCAAGTTTGGGCGAGGCGGCGGATGCACTTCCCGGCCTGGAACAGTTTTCCGGTTCGCTGGAAAGCATGGACACTTTGCCTGGTATGAACAGCACGGATCTGTCACTGGCCTCCACGGTCATTCCCGCCGATTTGTTCAACAGCATTGTGTCGCAAATCACGCAAATTGATCTTTCGTTATTCGGCATGAACAGTCAGTTTGATGCTGCCACTGCCGCAATTTCCCCGACAGACTTCACCGATTTCTCTCAGTCCTCCTCTCCCATTAACTCCTCCGCAGCATTTGCTGAATCCATCGTGGTTCAAAACGCTGACTTTGCTTGATTCAAGGAAAACATCATGAACTTTGACAGCCCAGTAGTAGCCTCTGTGACCAATATTGATGGCGATGTGTTTGTGAAGCGAAACGGCATTGAAACTCCGCTACGCGAAGACATGGTGTTGCAGGCAGGTGATGTGTTGCGCTCCACCAGCAACTCAATTGCAGTGCTTAGTATTCCGGGCACACAGCAACAAATCCCTGCTTTCCTTGAAATTTCAAATGGTGGTGTGGCCACGCTGGGTTTCGATCCAGATGCTGGCCCCAATGGTCAGGTGGTCATTACCTCCAACGCAGGTGATGGCTTGGGCAATGTCACGCTGGTGTCTGAATTTGACGGAGAAAACCAGGCAGCCGTACTGGATGGTCAGGAAGCCACGGGTGAAATGAGTGGCCTGTTTGGTGCAGGCTTGCTGGGCGCCGGTGCAGGCTTGGGAGCTTTGCCATTGGCAGGCGCCGTGGGCGCAGCGGCGGTGTTCGCAGGTTCAGACGACAACAATGGCGGCGGTAGCAGCGGTGGTGGAAATCCCGGCGCATTGCCTGCAGAAAATGCGGGCGGCCTGGCTGAAACAGTCAGTGACCTTACCAACAACCTTGGCGAATTGACCGAGCCCGTGCCCGTGGTGGGCGATGTGGTCGACGCCGTGGGCAACGTGATCGAATCCACATTGGTGGGCGACAACAACGGTGGCTTGAATGGCATTTTGACGGGCTTGACCGATGGCCTGACCAGCGGACTGGAGGGTACCCCTTTGGCACCTGTGGCCAATGTGTTGGACATGGGGCTGGGTACATTGACCGATTTGCTCGGCGTGGCAGCAAACCAGGTAAGTGGTTTTGGTGAAGGCACACCGCTGGCACCCGTGTCGGATTTGGTGGCGAGCCTGTTGGGAACCACAGGCCCGAACACCGATGGTGGTGTGGGTGGCGTGGTAGGCACCGTGGTGAATGTCACCGACAGCGTGGGGCAATTGCTGGCACCGGTGCCCGTGCTGGGCGACATTGCCGGTACCTTGGGTGGCGTTGTGGATTCAGTGGCCACGGGTAACAACGACGGTGGCTTGGGTGGAATTCTGAGCGGTTTGGGTGGCGGGCTGGAAAGCGGTCTTGCTGACACGCCTTTGGCTTTGATTGGCGAGGGCGGCAACACTTTGCTGAACACCGTGGGCGGTTTGTTGGGCGGGGTGGGCGACGCGGTATCGTCGGTGGGCGCAAGCACACCCGCAGCGCCAGTCACCGACTTGATTGGCGATCTTGCCGGTTCTTTGGGTGGCGATGTCAGTTCTGCATTAGGCAACATTCCATTCCTGGGCGGTGCGCTGGACAGCTTGACCGGTGGGCTAGGCGGCGGCGGTTTGCTTTCCGGTGGTGATGCCTTGGCGGGTATTCCAGTGCTTGGCGACGTGTTGGGTGGTTTGACTTCCTCCATCAGTTCGACCAGCGGTGCCGAGGGTGGCTTGCTCGGAGGCTTGCCATTGTTGGGTGACCTGACCAAGACACTGGGATAAAAGCTGCTCAGCGCATACTTACAGTGCTTATCAGAATATCTCGGTTGATGTAATATTCATTGGATTGCCCGATCCGGCCCACTCGATCTACGGACAGCCCATGAAAACCCGCATCACCGAGATGTTCAACATTCAATACCCGCTGGTATGCCCCGGCATGACCTACGTGGCCAATGCCGATCTGGTGGCTGCCACAGCCAACGCAGGTGGTCTGGGCATTCTGGCCATTGGGCATTTGACGCCTGAACAAACCCTCTCTGAAATTCGCAAGGTTCGAAGCCTGACCAATAAGCCTTTCGGCATTGGTTGCGCATTGATCATGCCGGGTGCCCGTGAAAATCTTGAAGTGGCCCTGAATGAAAAAGTACCCGTGATCAACTTCAGCCTCGGTAGCCCCGCAGATGTTTGCAAGCGTGTGCACGACTATGGCGGCAAAGTCATTGTGACTGTGGTGAATGCCAAGCATGCCTTGAAGGCCGAGCAGTCGGGCGCGGATGCCTTGTTGGTCACAGGCCATGAGGCCGCAGCGCACGGCGGCGCAGTTACATCACTGGTGCTGGTGCCTGCAATTCGGCAGGTTACCAGGCTTCCAATTATTGCAGCCGGTGGTTTTGGCACGGGCGGCGGTGTGGTCGCGGCCTTGGCTTTGGGCGCAGACGGCGTGGCCATGGGCACACGCTGGGCCGCATCGAAAGAAAGCCCGGTGCATGCCAACACCAAAGAATTGATTGTAAAAAAAGAAGTGGAAGACACTATTTACAGCAAGAATTTCGACAGCATTCCTTGCCGTGTCATGACCACACCCAACTCCAAAAAAATCATGTCGAAGCCATTCAATCCGGTTCGTGCCATGTGGCGCGCCTACCTGGCTGCGCGTGAAATGAACAAGCCCCTTTCGGGAATCATCAAAGACGTATTCAAAATGGGTCTGGAGCAAACGCTCACAGTCACTTTTTACGGAGCCGCAGTGCTTCAAATCAAAAAAGCCACCATTGAGGGCAACCACACACAAGGTGTTCAGCTGATTGGTCAGGTTCAAGGCCTGGTGCAAGACGTACCCACCGTGGAAGAACTGACCCAACGTGTAATGCGAGAAGTACAGGAAGCTTTGGGGCAAGTGAATCAGTTGGCTGGAAATGCACAGAGCAGTGCGCCCGCTGCACCCGAGAAGATCACCCGCATCGCTTGACCGGAATTATCAATTTTTTGTGCGCTTTGGGGTGTTTCTTTTTGCCCGGCTTCCTCTATGATCAAGTGAGAAAATCACAAAATCCGATCCAAGCGGGTTTGAAAATCAGGAGGAGCAGATGAAGACAGAGCACGACTACATTGTGGTGGGTGGTGGTTCCGGCGGTTGTGCCATGGCAGGCCGCCTCAGTGAAGACTCAGCACTCGATGTATGCCTTCTCGAAGCCGGGGGCGATGGCACCGGTAATCTGATCAATATTCCCAGCGGTGCGGTGGCCATGTTGCCCACCAAAATCAACAACTGGGCATTCGAAACTACACCGCAACCCGGCTTGAACGGTCGCAAGGGTTACCAGCCGCGTGGCAAGGCCTTGGGTGGTTCCTCGGCCATCAATGCCATGGTTTACATTCGTGGCACGGCATCGGACTACGACCGTTGGGCCAATGAAGAGGGGTGCAGCGGCTGGTCTTACAAAGACGTGCTGCCTTATTTCAAACTCAGTGAATGCAACGAGCGAATTCGCGACGCCTACCACGGCAACAGCGGCCCGCTGAATGTGGCCGATTTGCGTTCCGACAATCCCTTTCAGCAAATTTATCTGGAAGCTGGCAAGCAAGCTGGTTTCAAGATCACTGATGATTTCAATGGTGCCGACCAGGAAGGCGTTGGCATTTACCAGGTGACCCAAAAAAATGGTGAACGCTGGAGCGCAGCGCGTGCCTACCTGTTCCCGCACATGCACCGAAAAAACCTCACGGTTCACACCAAGGCCATGGTTCAACGCGTGCTGTTTGAAGGCAAGCGTGCCGTGGGTGTGGAGGTGTCCATCAACGGCCAGCTCACTGTATTGAAGGCTCGCAAAGAAATCATATTGACTGCGGGCGCCATTCAAACGCCGCAATTGTTGATGGTTTCCGGTGTGGGCGACTCTTCAGAGTTGGCGCGTCATGATATCGATGTGGTTCATCACTTGCCCGGCGTGGGTAAAAACCTGCAGGATCACCCCGACTTTATTTTTGGTTATTCCACCAAAAGTCTGGACACACTGGGTTTGTCCATTCGCGGTGGTATTCGTTTGCTGCGTGAAATTTTCCGCTATCGCAAGCATCGCCGTGGTGCGCTCACCAGCAACTTCGCCGAAGGCGGCGCGTTCCTGAAAACAAGTCCCGAGTTGAAGGACCCGAACGTGCAACTGCACTTTGTGGTGGCCATGGTCGACGACCACGCTCGCAAAATGCACATGGGGCATGGCTTTTCCTGCCACGTGTGTTTGTTGCGCCCGCGCAGCCGTGGCAGCCTTACCCTGCAAGGCAACACCATGGACACGCCACCACTGATCGACATTGGCTTTTTGAAAGATCCTCGTGATCTGGATGAGCTGGTGGAGGGCTTCAAATTGACCCGAAAGATTATGCATGCGCCTGCATTGGCCAAGTGGATTTTGAAAGACAAATTCACCGAGCATGTGCGCACCGATGACGAAATTCGTGAAGTGTTGCGCAACAGGGTTGACACGGTTTATCACCCCACAGGCACGTGCAAAATGGGCACCGATTCCATGGCTGTGGTCGATCCGCAACTGCGTGTGCACGGGCTTGAAGGCCTGCGTATTGTGGACGCGTCTGCAATGCCCAGCTTGATTGGCGGCAACACCAACGGCCCGGTCATGATGATGGCTGAAAAAGCGGTAGATTTGATTCGTGGCGTGTCGCGCGTGCCTGCACTTGAACAGGCCGAACACAACGCACGGGCCCGTCAGGAACACCTGACCCAAGCCCTCGTTCCCCAACCGGTGTAATTGATGGCACAACCCTTTGAGTTTTTGTTTCGGGTGCGCTATGGCGAATGCGACCCGCAAGGTGTCGTGTTCAATGCCCGTTACGGCGATTACATTGATTTGGCGCTCACAGAATTCATGCGCGCCGCCATGGGCGGTTACAACGCACTGGTGGATATGGGCTATGAAACCCAGGTGGTGCGCCTGCTGACCGAATGGAAAAAACCGGCGCGGTTTGATGATGTCTTGAAAACCAGTGTCTACCCGAGCCACTTCGGCAACACCAGTTTCACTTTGAATTTTGAATTTGTAAATGCCGACACCAACACCTTGGTGGCCACATCACAGGCCACTTACGTGTTGGTGTGTGCCAAAGAATTCACCAAGCAAAGTATTCCAGCAGAATTAAAAAGCGCCCTGCAAGAGGGCGCTGTGGGCAAGCAGATCAACCAGGCTGGCTAAACTTGATCTGCGTATTCCCGCAGAAGAAAAATTCTCAAGCGGCCAGCGAATAACGCTGAATCACACGTGCGCGTTTGCTTGGGTGAATGTTGATTTTCTGCGCATTCTTGCCCGCCACGTCCAGCAACCGGGGGTTCATGATTGCAAACCACAGCGGTGGCACATACGCGATCAAGAACATGCCGAAATAGCCCGATGGCAAGCTTGGCAGTTCCGGAAAATCACGAAGCGACTGGTAGCTGCGTGCCGGGTTTGCGTGGTGGTCTGAATGGCGCTGCAACTGAAACACCACCAGGTTGGACACCAAATGGTTGCTGTTCCAGGAATGGTGTGGGGCACAACGCTCGTATTCGCCATTGGGCAACTTCTGGCGCATCAAACCGTAGTGTTCAATGTAGTTGGCGCTGGTTAGCTGGAATGCACCCCAGAAAGCCACTACAGCCAACACGGGCACCATGGGCCAGCCAAACAGGGCAAGCAGCGCCGTGTACAGCACCAGGGTCATTGCACCGGCTTGCAGCATTTCATTGCCCACACTCCAGCGGCTTTTTCCTGCGCGTTCCAGGCGTTCACTTTCGAGCCTCCAGGCGCGTTTGAAGGCACCCGGAATTTCACGCAGCATGAATTCATAAATGTGTTCACCCATGCGTGAAGTGGCCGGATCTTCGGGTGTGGCCACATCGCGATGGTGGCCGCGGTTGTGTTCAATCGAGAAGTGACCATAACCACCCAGCGAGAGGGTGAACAGCGCCAATGCCTTGTCGAGCTTGCGTTTTTTGTGGCCCATTTCATGGCCCAGGTTCAAACCAAAACCCAGCAGTGAGCCGGTAGTAATGGCCACAGCCAGCCAGTGCAGCCAATGCAAGTCGTGCGTAGCCAGGAAGATAACGTTGAACAAAAATCCGAACGTGATAATCGGCACCAACAGGTAGGTGATCACACGGTAGTAGGCGGTGTTTTCCAGTTGGGGCACCGCTTGTTCGGGCGGGTTTTGCTTGTCTTCGCCAAACACAAAATCAAGCACAGGCAGGCCGATGTAAAAGAAGGCCAGAAAGATCCACAGCCATTGTGTGTGGCCAGTGTACAAATACATGATCGGGCCAAGTGGTGCTGCAAAAGGCGCGATCACCGACAACAGCCACATGTATTTTTTGGGGTCTTTGTAATGTGTAGCGGGCAGGGTATTGGAAGTCATTGTTGTGCACCGGGTTGTTCAGGATGATTTCATCTTAGGCGTGCAAGGCGATGGACAACACCGCACAGGGTGGCATAAGATCGTCATAAAGTGACAAAACCAAAACAACAACAAATACACAGAGACAAACCACTTGCCCCAACCCTTGCACGATTCAGTCGCGGCCTTGAAGCCTGCTTTGCACCCGGTGTACGCACGTTTGCTGTGTGCCGAATTGCAGCGCCGTGGATTTGCGCCGGGCGAAATTCTGGAAGGCTTGCCACTGAGCTGGCAGCAACTTCATGAAAGCAACCAGTTCCTGAGTTTCGATCAAATGCGCCAGTTGATTGAGCGTGGCGTACAACTCAGCGACTGCCCCTGGTTGGGCCTGGAAGTGGGCTTGCGCACACCTGCCTCGGCTCACGGCACCTTGGGTGCAGCCATGATCGCCAGTAAAAATTTGCCCAGTGCCATGTTGCTGCTGCAACGCTATGCGGGCTTGCGCCAAAACCTGGCCAACCTGAGGTTTGAGCATGATCCCGAGTTTGCCGCCGTACTGGAGGAATGGGTCGATTTGGGCCCCGTGCGTGAATACCTGCACTGCCAGTTGTTGGGTGGTTTGGTGCAATTGCTCACCGCGATGACCGGGCAAGAACTGCCGCAACAGCTGAAAATTGAATGGCCTTTCGACGCACCGGCATGGGCGCATGAATATCAGCGCATTGCACAACACAACAGTTTCGGTTTTTCGCAGTTGCGTGTGGTGTTGGGCAGCACCTTGGTGAACAGCCCCAGCCTGGCGGCTGATGATGAAGCCTTGCAACGTTTGCTTCGCGATTGTGATTTGCAGCTGCAACGCCTGCAAGCGGGCGGCACACTGGCCCAGCGCGTGCGCATGCAGTTGCAGCAAAGCGAAGGCCACATGCCCACCTTGCAAAGCATGGCCGCCAAGGAAAACCTGACTGAACGCACTTTCATGCGCCACCTGCAGGCCGAGGGCACCAGTTTTCAACAATTGCTGGATGAAGTGCGGCAAGAACGCGCCTGCTGGATGCTGGCCCACACCGATTCCACCGTTGAAGCCATTGCTTATGCGCTGGGTTACGAAGATGCATCGAATTTCAGCCGAACATTCAAACGCTGGTGTGGCCAAACCCCGAAGGATTATCGCCACTTACATGCATCGTAAATGCGTACTTCTGTACTGGAAATAGTTTCAGATTAAAGTAGTATTCAGATAATTTTGTAATGTTTTATTGAGTCAACCACTGAGGAATCGAAATGCCAGCAGCGTCGCACACCAAGCTTCTTGAGCCATTGAACCTGGGTTTCACCACCTTGAAGAATCGCGTCATCATGGGTTCCATGCACACAGGGCTTGAAGAGGAAGACCCGGCCAAGCTGGCTGCGTTTTTCGCACGCCGCGCACAAGGCGATGTGGGTTTGATGATCACCGGTGGTTTTGCCACGTCAGAAACCGCCGTGTTGTGGCCCGGTGCTGGCCGCATGACCAGCGAGCAAGACGCCATTCGCCACCGCACGGTGACCGATGCTGTACACGCCGCAGGCGGAAAAATTGCCATTCAGTTGTTGCACGCAGGCCGCCAGGCTTACAACGTGAACATGGTTTCAGCGTCGGCCAAGCAGTCGCCCATTTTCCCATTCACCCCACGCGCGCTAACTGCAGAAGAAATTGAACAGGAAATTGATGGTTTTGCCAGCGCGGCTGCGTACGCCAAAATGGCAGGCTACGACGGTGTCGAAGTCATGGGTTCGGAAGGTTATTTGCTGAACCAGTTTTTGACCGAGCGCGGCAACGAGCGCACCGATGAATGGGGCGGCACTTTCGAAAAACGCATGCGCTTTCCGCTGGAAGTGGTGCGCCGCATTCGCGCCAAAGTGGGTGCAGAATTCATCATCGTGTACCGCATGTCCATGCTTGATTTGGTACCCGATGGTCAAAGCCTGGAAGAAACCTTGCTGCTGGCCCGTGAACTTGAAAAAGCCGGCGTTACCATTCTGAACACCGGTATTGGCTGGCACGAAGCAAAAATTCCAACCATCGCCACGCAAGTGCCGCGCGGTGCATTCACCTGGGCGACCCGCAAAATCAAGGAAGTGGTGTCCATTCCTGTGGCTGCGTCGAACCGTTTGAACATGCCCGGCGATGCCGAACGCGTGTTGCAAAATGGCGATGCCGACATGATCGCCATGGCCCGCCCGTTTCTGGCTGATCCCGACTGGGTGTTGAAAACCAAAGAAGGCCGTGTGGATGAAATCAACACCTGCATTGGTTGCAATCAGGCTTGTCTTGACCACACCTTTGGCGGCAAGCGTTGCAGCTGTTTGGTGAACCCGCAGGCTTGCCACGAAACCGAGCTTGTTTTTGTGAAAACAAGCGCGAAGAAAAAAGTGGCGGTAGTAGGTGCAGGCCCCGCAGGCATGTCGTTCTCCTTGACGGCTGCACAGCGCGGCCACGCGGTGACACTGTTCGATGAGGCCAAGGAAATTGGCGGGCAGTTCAACATTGCCAAGCAAGTGCCCGGCAAGGAAGAATTCCACGAAACCATTCGTTACTTCAGCACCATGTTGAAGAAAGAAGGTGTCAATTTCCAATTGGGTAAACGCGTTAACGCCGATGATCTGAAAGACTTTGATGAAGTGGTGCTGGCCACCGGCATTATTCCCAACGTGCCCAGCCTGCCCGGTGTTGATCACCCCAAGGTGATGGGTTATCTCGATGTGCTCAAGCACGGCAAGCCGGTTGGGCAGCGTGTGGCCATTGTAGGCGGTGGTGGTATTGGTGTGGATACCGCCGAGTTTTTGACTCATCACGCAAATGAGCATGGCGTGGCGCAATCCCCCTCCACCAGCATTGAAGACTTCTGCGAATTTTGGGGCATTGACCGCGAACAGAATGCGCGTGGCGGCATTGCCGGCGTGAAGGCCAACCCGGAAAAAGCATCCCGACAAATCACGATTTTGCAACGCAAGCCCAAGAAAATTGCCGGCCCCGGAAAAACCACGGGCTGGATCCACCGCGCCGCGCTGGAAGCCAAAGGCGTGCGTTTGTTGTCGGGCGTGGAATACATCGGTGTTGAAGACGCCGGCTTGCGCATTCGTACCCCCGATGGTGCCGAGCACTTGCTGGAAGTGGACAACGTCATTGTGTGTGCAGGCCAGCACCCCAACCGCGAACTGGAAGAATCAGTGCGCGCTTTGGGCAAGCCACTGCACATCATTGGCGGTGCATTCAAGGCCGCTGAACTTGATGCCAAAGAAGCCATTAACCAAGGCGCTCGACTTGCCGCAACAGTGTGACCAGTCAACACGCCAACAACAAGGTTGTTTTTCCAACGGCCTACACGCGCACACTGGCGCGTGAGCAGGGGCTGGACCACAAAGGCCAGCTTCTGCTGTTGAAAGGCACGCGCCTTGCACCGGCCGATCTGTTCGAGCTGAACAGGTACATTGATTCAGAAACCCAGGCCGTGATTGTGCGCAATGCCTTGCAGCTAAGCGGCAACCCGGCACTGGGCTTGCGCTGGGGTGCCAATTTGCACCTGGCCGCGCACGGCCCACTGGGCACCTTGATTGCTTCATCGCCCACCTTGGGCCATGCCTGGAAAGCGACTGAAAAGTTTCACGACATACGCGGTGGCTTTGCCCGCATGGAAGGGCACATTGCCAGCGATCACTTTGCGGTGATCATCAACATGGGTATTGAGCTGGATGAAGTAGGGCGATTTTTCTGCGAAGCAGTGCTGGCTACCATGGTCAACCACCTGGGTATGATCATTGGCAATTCCAAACCCGCATTGCGAGTGGAGCTGGCGTATTCTGCCCCGCCGTATGCCAACCAGTACCCCGAATTTTTGCATGCACCTTGCCTGTTCGGCAAACCGAAAACAAAAATTGTGATTCCCCATGGTTTGGCCTTGATGTCCAATCCCATGGCGGATCCGGAAACCCACGCCATGGCCTTGGCCCGTTGCGAGCAGTTGTTGCTTGAACAGCGCCGCCCCAGCAACTGGGCAGCCAGGGTTACCGAGCTGTTGCGCAGCAACCCCGGTCAAATATGGACTTGCGAGCAAGTGGCAAGCCATTTTCATTTGTCATCGCGCACCTTGATGCGCTACCTGCGCGATGAACAAACCAGTTACCAAACACTGCGCGATTCCGAACTGGCGAGGCAGGCCAAACTCAGCTTGCTGGTCAGCAACAACACGGTGGAATCGGTGGCACTTAGCCTGGGTTATCAAGAAGTTTCCAACTTCAGGCGCGCCTTCAAACGCTGGTTTGGCATGTCGCCGCAAGCATTTATTGAACAAAGCAGGGTAAATTAAGACAGCCTGTCGCTATTTACCCCCATTGTGTCCGGCTTTGCCCTAGGCCAAACAGCATGCATGCAACAAGATGTTTGCATGAGCTCCATGTCCAAATCCGTCACCCTGTTTTTACGCCTGTGCCAAGGGCGTTTGCTGGCAGCCCGCAATCCTGAAAAGGTATGGCGGGTTGGCGAGCGCGTTACCAACCTGTTGCAAAAACTGTCCCGAATGCCAGCGGGTTGCACCGTGCAGCACCGCACAGTCAATGGCGTACCGGTGGAAATTATCGAGAACCACAGCGCACACGCCAACACCAGTCGAACCCTGCTGTTTTTGCATGGCGGTGGTTTTGCGTTTGGCAGCGCTGCCAATTACCGGGCCTTTGTTGCACGCCTGTGCAAAAAATCGGGCATTGCCCGCGCCTGGGTACCCGATTACACCCTCATGGGCAAAGCCCCTTTCCCGGCGGGTTTGAACGATGTTGTTGAAGTGTGGAAAGCCCTGCTGCAGGAACACGGCCAGAATGAATTGCTGCTGGCAGGCGATTCCGCAGGCGGCAATTTAAGCCTTGCGCTATGCCACGCCATGAATGCCAGTGAACTTCGCTTGCCTTCCCGTGTTTACCTTAGCTCGCCCTGGCTTGATCCTTCTTTGGGCGAAAGCGATTTGCGCCCCGAAGTGGTGGACGCATTCCTGGGTCACAACGAAGCCAAAGCCCGTGATTGGCTCAAGCGCATGTTTGCCACCCCCTATGCCAATGTTCACGATCCGGCAAACCCTTTGATCTCGCCACTGTTGGGCGATTTGTCCCGTTTGCCGCCAGTGTATGTGCAGTGCTCCGCCAATGAAGTGTTCATGGTCGACAGCCTGCGCTTGATGAAGCAGGCCCAGGCGCTGGGCACCGAGTGCTATGTGGATGTGTGGTCGGGCGTGTTTCACGATTTCATTTTGTTTTCTCCCACCATGCCCGAAGGTCGTGCCGCTTTCGCAGCCGCCGCCGCGTGGCTTGGCCATGGCGAGGTTCGCCGCCCCCCTTGTTTCCAGAATCGAATTCGACAACTGTCGTCACCACTGTAAGGTCTTCGCATGTTCACTTCCTACTTCAATGAAACCCACGACGAAGCACGCCGCAACATTCGCCGCTTCGTTGAGCGACACATTCAACCCAACATCAATGAATGGGAAGAGGCGAGCACTTTCCCCCGGGAAATATTTAATCTGGCTGGCGATGCCGGTATTCTGGGCATTGGCTATCCAGAGGAATTCGGTGGCAATTCCGAAGGCGACTACTTCATGAGCCTGGTGGCCACTGAAGAATTGTTGCGCGCGGGTTCCGGTGGTTTTTTCTCAAGCCTGATGTCGCATGGCATTGCACTGCCACCCATTGCAAAGTGGGCCAGCCCCGAGATGAAAGAACGCATTGTGCCGCCCGTGCTGCGTGGTGAAAAAATCATTGCGCTGGCCGTGACCGAGCCTGGTGGTGGGTCCGATGTCGCCAACCTGAAAACCCGTGCCGTGGATTGTGGCGACCACTACAAAGTGTCGGGTTCCAAAACCTACATCACATCGGGTATTCGCGCCGACTATTACACCGTGGCCGTGCGCACTGGTGGCGATGGCTATGGCGGCATCAGCATGTTGCTGATGGAAAAGGGCATGCCCGGCTTTACCACAGGCCAGCCTTTGAAAAAAATGGGTTGGTGGTGCAGCGACACCGCCGAACTTTTCTTCGACAACGTGGTGGTGCCAAAATCGAATTTGATCGGCATTGAAAACGGCGGCTTCATGATGATCATGACCAATTTCGAGGCCGAGCGTTTGGGCCTGGCTTGCTACGCCAACACCTTGTCTGAATTGGCATTCAACGAGGCCTTGAATTACGCCAAAAACCGCAGCACTTTCGGCAAGCCTTTGAGCAAACACCAGGTGATTCGCCACAAGCTGGCCGACATGGCCACACAGCTGGAAGCCAGTCGGGAATTCACTTACCGGGTTGCAGCCCGCATGCAGGCGGGTAAACCTGCGCTGAAAGAAGTGTCGATGGCCAAAAACTTCGCCACCAAAACATCTGATTTCATCACCTATGAAGCCGTGCAAATTTTTGGGGGCATGGGCTTCATGCGAGAAAGTTTGGTGGAGCGTTTGTACCGCGACAATCGAATTGCATCGATCGGCGGTGGCACCTATGAAATCATGAATGAAATTATTGGCAAGCAGTTGGGCCTGTAAAAAAGAAAAGGACTACACACCATGTTGGCAGACTATCCATTGAAATACCTGGCCTTGCACTGGCCCAACATTCGGTCCATGGGCTGGGCGGCTATTCGCAATGCAACGCCGATCACCCGGCCCGGTACCTTGCCGCAACTGCCTGTGCACCACAGCATGCATGTGCCCGCGCTGAACGATGAATTGCTGGACCAATACGTGGCCTGGACCGGTGCACCCGCTAATCGCTACCGCACAGAAATGCCTGCACATTTTTGCAGCCACTGGGCCATGCCCATGCTGGCCAAGCTGGGTAGCCTTGCGCCTTACAATTTGTTGTCGCTGTTGAATCAGGGTTTGCGCATGCAAATTCACAAGCCACTGAATCGTGGCGAGTCAATCGCCCTGCGCGGCAGTTTGATGGACGTGACTGATGATGGCGACAAGGTGCGCATTCACACGCGCGTACAGGCCAGCAACCCCGAGGGTGAATTGGCGGTGGTCATCGACAGTTACTCCACCGTACCCCGTGGTAAACCAGCAGGCAAAAGCAAACCCGCCAAGCGCGATGAATTTGAATTCACCACCGCAGGGCACTGGAATGCCGAGGAAGAAGATGGCCTGGCGTTTGCCATGCTGACGGGCGACTTCAATCCCATTCACACCATTAAGGCTCTGGGCAAACGCACGCGTTTTAAAAGCTGTATTTTGCATGGCTTCGGGCAATTGGCCCGTACTTGGGAAGTGCTGCACAACGCAGGCCACACGGTAGCCGATCTTGATGTGCGCTGGATCAAACCACTGCCTTTGCCCCATGCCGGCATGCAGGTACAAACCAGCACCAAGAAGGATTCTGAAGGTTACACACAGCTGCGTTTGGCCTCCGCTGATGGCACCTTGCACATGGTGGGGCGCTTCAAATGAAGTCGATTCGAAAAGCCGTAATTGTCGATGGCGTGCGCACACCTTTTCTGGATTCAGGTGGTGCATATTCGCAGCTTATGACCTATGAATTGGGTGGCAAAGCCATTGCCGGTTTGGTCAACAAGACTGGTGTTGATGCAAACCGCGTGAACATGGTGACCATGGGCACCGTGTTGCATGAAATTGAAACCTCGAACGTGGCGCGTGAAAGCATGTTGAGTGCTGGCTTGCCCGCCACCATTCCCGCTTACACCACCTCCATGGCCGGTTTGTCGGCCAGCGTGGGCTTTGCCAATTTGTGCGACATGATCGCCTTGGGCCGAATCGACGTGGGCATTGCAGCGGGTGTGGAAAGCTTTTCCGATATTCCCATTCGTTACTCCCAAAAAATTCGGCGCGCAGCCATGAAGGTGCGGCAAGATTCTTCTGCAAAAAACATACTGAAAAACTTGGCCAGCCTTCGCCCAGCCGACTTGAAACCCGAGATGCCCACCGGCACCGACTTCACCACTCGCAAAACCATGGGCGTGTGCGCCGAACAAATGGTGCAAAAGTTCAAGGTAAGCCGTGAAGACTGCGATGCTTTCACCGTGCGCAGCCACCAGTTGGCCATTGAGGCACTGAACCAAGGCCACTTCGAGGGCACCATTATTCCGGTTCAGGTGCCCGGTTTCAAACACCCCATTACATTGGACAACACACCCCGCAAGGACAGTAATATCCAAAAGCTAAGCACCATGCGCACCATTTTCCGAAAGGACGGTGTCATCACCGCCGCAGGTTCATCGCGTTTTACCGATGGTTCAGCCGCCTTGCTGGTCACCAGCCTGGAAGCCGCAAACGACATGGGTTTACAGCCCCTGGCCGAGGTGGTGGATTATCAACTGGCCGCTGTGAAAAACCTGGAAGAAGAAATGTTGTTGGGGCCAGCCGTGTCCATTCCTGCCTTGTTGGCCAGAAACAAGTTGAGCATGGCCGACATCGACGTGTGGGAACTGCACGAGGCTTTTGCAGCCCAAGTGTTGGTGAACATCGCTTGCATGCAGCGTAGCGAATTTGCGGGTGAGTACTATGGCGGTGCGGTTCCCGGCGAATTGCCCATGAACAAACTGAACACTTGGGGTGGTTCGCTTTCCCTGGGCAATCCGTTTGCGGCCACAGGCATTCGCTTACTCACCACCGCAGCCCGCAGGTTGCGGGTGGAGAACAAGCGTTACGCCGTGGTGTCCAGCTGTGCAGGTGGCGGCTTGGGCGCCGCCATACTGCTGGAAAACAAGGGGGCTTTGAACTAGCGTATTAACGATGACGTAAATCAATCATCGTCGTCGTCGTCATCGTCGCGGTCATCCCAATCGTCGTCGTCATCGTCATCATCGCGGTCGTCCCAATCGTCGTCGTCGCCCCAAACCCGGCGATCGTCGTAACCGTCGAAACCAAGGGCGGCATAGGCTGACGGAATCAGGATGTTGATGTCGATGGTGGGGCCATGACTGCGGCGGTAATCATCGCCAGCCTGGGCCAATTGGGAAAACGCAAGCGTGGTGCCCAAAGCGATGATGGAAATAAGCGTTTTCATTGAGTACTCCTGATGAAAATAGGCTGTAGGACTTTTTTGAAGCAATGTCATCGTTTAACTCTTGGTGACCTTGGCAGGTTGACAAAATGAATGTGAAATTTCCATGAAGCAGCCAGCGTGCTGATATTCTTGTATCAACTTAAAAGAACAGAAAAAACTCGGGAGACAAACAAATGAGCGCAGCGCAGTACGAAAAATTTGAAACCCTGCTGGATTGCCTGGACCATTGGGCAGCCACACAACCCAACAAGGTTTATTTCACACAGCCTTTCTCGGCCGAGAAAACAGTGGACTACACCTGGGCTCAAGTGGCTGATCAAGTCAACCGCATGGCGGCTTATTTGCAGTCGCTCAACCTGCCCGAAAAAACCCATATCGGTATTTTGGGCAAGAACAGCGCACACTGGATCATGGCCGACCTGGCCATTTGGCGGGCAGGGCATGTGTCCATTCCCTTGTACCCCACACTGAACGCTGAAACTGCTGAATACGTGCTCGACAACAGCGACTCAAAAATGATTTTCATCGGCAAGATGGACGAGCTGTGGCGCGTGGTCGAGAAGGGTATTCCCACCAGCATGCCTACCATCACTTTGCCCTTGGCGCCTGAATTAAAGCACGCCAAAAAATGGGACGATATTGTGGCCGCCACTGCGCCCACGCAAAAGCCGGTCAAGCGCAGCAAAGATGAAATGGCCACCATGCTGTACACCTCGGGCAGTACCGGCAAGCCCAAGGGCGTGATGATCTCGTTCAACGCCATGATCAGCGCACTGCGCGGCACCTCGCAGGTGATGAGCTTCAGCAACACCGACCGCATGATTTCCTACCTGCCGCTGGCCCACGCCGCAGAACGCGCCATTCTCGAAACCGGCTCGCTGTTCTATGGCTTTCATGTGTACTTCTCGTTCGGGCTCGACAGTTTTATTCAAGACTTGCAACGCGCACGGCCAACCCTGTTTTTCTCGGTACCGCGTTTGTGGACCAAGTTTTACAACGGCATTTGCGGAAAAATTCCGCTGGGTGTGCAGCACATTATTTTCCGCATCCCCATTCTTTCCGGTTTGTTCAAAAAGTTTTTGCTGAAAAAACTGGGCCTGTCAGAAGTGCGCATGGCGCTGAGCGGTTCTGCACCCTTGGCCCCGGCCCTGATGTCTTGGTACCGCAACCTGGGGCTTGATTTGCTCGAAGGCTACGCCATGAGCGAGAACTTCGCGTATTCCCATTGCAGCCTGCCCGGCAAAGTGCGCGTGGGCTATGTGGGCAACACCTACCCCGGCGTGGAATGCAAAATTTCCGAAGTAGGTGAGGTGCTGGTTAAAAGCCCCTGCAACATGATGGGCTATTACAAAAACCCCGAACTGACTGCAGAGTCTTACACCGCCGACGGCTTTTTGAAAACCGGCGATATGGGCGTGATCGACGAGCAAGGCCGCTTGAAAATTACCGGCCGCGTGAAAGAATTGTTCAAAACCAGCAAGGGCAAATACATTGCGCCTGTGCCGATTGAAAACCGCTTGAACGGCCATGAATTGATCGAGGCTGTGTGTGTAACAGGCCCCTCGTTTTCACAGCCGTTTGCGCTGGTCATGTTGCCCCTTGAGGAACACAAACAAGTGGAGCAAAACCCCAACGAAGCGGCTCGGGTTGAAAGCGAAATGACCGAGCTGCTAAACCATGTGAATGGTCAGCTTGAAGCCCATGAAAAGTTGAGCTGCATTGTGGTGGTAAAAGATCTGTGGAGCATGGAAAACGGCTTTCTGACCCCCACCATGAAGATCAAGCGCAACGTGATTGAACAGCATTATTTGCCCAAGGCCGAAGGCTGGGTTGCGCTTAAAAAGCCAGTGGTGATTGAGCAGTAAATAAGCAGTAAATAAGCAGTAAGTCAGTATTTTTACAGGCCCCAATTTGAGTGGGTGGTAGGCAGTAATTGGCTTCTATATTCTTCAGTGGTTAATACCCGTTCGCACTAATTAACGGTGTGTTAACTATCTGATTAATAAGTTGAAACAATTAGCCTACTCAAAAGGGGTGTTTTATGGGTTTTAATCGTTTTTTTGGCGCCAGCATTTTAAGCTTGGCTATTTTAGCGGGCTGCGGCGGTGGCGGTGATGGCACTGCGCCAGCAGCAGGTGGAGGTGGAGCAGGCGGCGGTGGCGGTACCACCACTTCAGGCCAGCTTACCAACTCTCCTATTGATGGCGTTCCCTACACCGCAACACCAAGCGGGTTGACAGGCACCACCATGAACGGTGGCATGTTTAACTTCCAGGCAGGTGACACAGTTACCTTCAATATTGCAGGGCTGGAAATTGCAGTACCCGGTGGTGCACGCATTACACCCCAAACAATTGCTGAAGAGCTGGCTGATGGCGATGCAACAACGCAAGCCAATATTTTGGCCAACCTCACCACGTTTTTCCAAACCATAGACAGTGATGGCCTGCCTGAGAATGGCTCAGTGACCATTCCTGACAACATCGAGTTCGCCAACGCTGCGGATCTATTGACCAGTCTGGAAATGGAACCAATGGACTTCCAGATGGCGTTCCAGACAGCGATCGACGGCGCATACCCAGAGGGTAGCGAGCCGATGATTGTTGATTCTGAGGAAGCCATGCTTCGCTTCTACAGAAACGAGCTGCAAGGCAATTGGCGTCTGGTCAGCGCGATGGATGGTGAAGAAACTATCGCAAGCAGCGCAGATTACCAAGTGTTGTTGAGCTTTGATGTGGGCAACACAAATGCAGCGAGCGATGGTGTGGTCAACTCTTTCGTATTCTCTGAATTTGAATTGAGTGACACTGAACCAGATTTCTCGTTTGTTGGTGTGGGTACGACCAACTACAACAGCGACACTGCTGAATTTCAGTTCACCAGCTTGCCGCGCGCTTTGGTTCCCGATTTCACAAGCCCACCCGGTACCAACAACTCTTCGAGTGAAAGCGATCCATTCCTGTTTTCTTCAAAAGTTGCCCTCGACGGCAATCAACTGGTGCTGACCTTGGTCGAGCAGGGCACCACAATTGTTGCTACCTTCGAGCGCTTCAACAACGTGAAAGACAGCTTGATTGGATCTTGGTACGAGGTACTTCCACCCGAATTGTCAACCGGTGGACCCACCACCATCGCCGCGCCAGCTCAGAACGGCAGCGTTGATTTCGGTGAAGATGTCGCCTCGGTGTTTTACTACTTCCTGTCCAATTCACGCGTGATGTTGGTGTTCACCGATCTGCCCGCGGTGGACAACGGTGAAGAGGCCAACGGTGTAATCGTAGCTGACTACACATTGGCGAATGGCCGGTTGACCTTCACCAATGTGTTGCTTGATTCGGTGAGTGACGTCTCAGCACCCGATCCTGCTGTGGCCGATGGCGACTTCGTCACCGTGGCCGCTGCAACCTTGAACGACACCAAGCGCATCTTGACCGAGGGCGACACCAGCAATGAACAGGAAACCTACGAGATCTATCGAATCCTGTCTTTGAGCGAACGTGTGGGTGCCTTTGAGCAAGCTGCCCCTGCCGAGGCTGTTGAAGCGAGATAATTCGTTTGATGTGCCAAAGTAGTTGAAACAAAAAAGCCCGGATTCTTCCGGGCTTTTTTTACGCCAGCGTGCCTTCCCGAAAATCTTGCAGGGCCTGCCGAATTTCCTGTTCGGTGTTCATCACAAACGGGCCGTATTGCGCAATCGGCTCATTCAGTGGCTTGCCCGCAATCAGCAGGGCCTTGGCATCGGCGCTGGCTTCTATCACCACGCCATCGCCTTCGTTCTTCAAAATCGCCATGCGTTTGTCGCCCACCACTTGGCCGCCCACTTTCACTTCGCCTCGGTAAACAAACACCACCGCATTGTGTTGCGCAGGCAGTTCTTGTACAAAACGCGAACCCGCAGGCAAATGCAAGTCCAGATACAAAGGCTGTGTGCCTTCGCGGCTTACCGCACCTTCTACGCCATAGCTGTTGCCTGCAATCACGGTAACCGCAACACCATCGGCGGTTTTAAACTGGGGCAGGTCGTTGTTCTTGAAATCCCGATACCAGGGCGTGCACATTTTGTCTTTCGCGGGCAGGTTCAACCACAGCTGAAAGCCTTCCATCACGCCTTCTTCCTGTTGCGGAATTTCACTGTGAAACACACCGCGCCCGGCCGTCATCCACTGTACGCCACCGTTTTCCAGCAAGCCCTTGTTGCCCTTGCTGTCCTCGTGCAACATGCGCCCCGCAATCATGTACGTGATGGTTTCAAACCCACGGTGCGGGTGGTTCGGAAAGCCTGCAATGTAATCGTTGGGGTTGTCGCTGCCGAAGTTGTCCAGCATTAGAAATGGGTCTAGCCTGCGCTGCAGGTTTTGCGTAATTACGCGGGTTAGCTTTACACCTGCGCCATCGCTGGTGGCTTGCCCCACCACAATGTGTTCCACGGTGCGCGGCTGTTGTACAGAAATTGATTGTGGAGCGTTCATAAATACCTCTCAATGAACTGGTCAATCCTTCGATTTTACCGCACACCACAAGGTCAAGAAGCCTTTGTGGAACAAACACTTCCGTAAATTCCAGCGAATTTCATATTGCAATGCAAAATAATTAATGCAATTGAATCAAGGGTTTGCCCTGTTTCTAAAAACAAACGCTCGTTTGAAATTTAGAGTGTTTTTCTAACGTTTACAGTTGTTAATGACGAGAATGATTGATACATTGAGCAATGTAATCGTTAGTACCAAAGCATAAAAATAGTTGCAACCAAAGGAGTACACCATGAAAGTCATTCCAGTGCGCCGTGACGTCAAGATCAACCTCGACGAGTCCCGCATCAACAACTGGCACGAAGCCGGTGAGCACGTCACCCATTTCTTCAACGCACTGTCGGTGTCGTTCCCCGCAGGCGAGCGTTTGTTCATGGACTCCGTGCGCGCCTACAAAGACCAGGTGACCGACCCCGAACTGAAACAAGCCATCACCGCATTCATCGGCCAGGAAGCGCTGCACAGCCGCGAGCACGAGGAATACAACGAGATGATGGACCGCAGTGGTGTGCCCGCTTTGAAGCTGGACAAAATGCTGTGGAAACTGTTGGGTGGTTTGCAAAAAGGACTCGGCAAAAAATTATCCTTGGCTAGCACCATTGCGCTGGAACATTACACCGCCATCATGGCCGACGCTGTGTTGAAAGATCCAAAAGTAACCGGCGAGAAATCAGACGAAGGTTTCAAGCAAATGTGGCAGTGGCACGCATACGAAGAAACCGAGCACAAAGCCGTGGCCTACGACGTGTGGAACACCGTGATTCCCGACAACGTGTACAACCGCTTCATTCGCCGCTTCGGCATGGTACTGGCCACCGTTATTTTCTGGCCCGTCATTATGTACTTCCACGCACGCCTGGTATTCGCCGACCCCAACACCAAGGGCAAGCACCTGCAAGGCTACAAAGCCGTTGCCAAAATGTTGCTGGGCAAGGAAGGCATTTTCCGCAACGCCATGAGCGATTTCTTCGACTACTTCCGCGCCGACTTCCACCCCTGGGACCATGACAACAGCCACTTCATGAAAGAGATCGACGCTTTCGTGGAGAAGGTCAACCAAGCCATGCGCAACCCCAACCCCGAAGTGAAAAAAGCAGTGCGTGCACGTATGAGCAAAGCTGTGACCAAGGCACCTGTGGCCGCATAAAAAACAGCAAATACTTTTTGTTGAAAACCGGACCATTCGTAGCGGGGTGGTCTGGTTTTTTTATTTCCGCGAGTTTTTTAGTTCAGTGACACCGCCCTGCAAATGAGGGGTGGTATTTTTTGCTGTGTGGCTGATAACAAGGCTGGGCACTGGTTCTAGAGATTGATTATTTATTAAGCAGCAGGGTGGGGAAATAGAAATGCTTGATGTTGATGCAGGATTATTTTACTTTTCAAGACAATTCATAAAACTTCGCGCAATAAGAGTGGGCTTTAGTATTGGCCCGCGGTAGCTATGGTGCTGCAGGAAAGTGAGTCTAAAGGACTGGCCACTCCACCGACACAATTTGCCACATGTGTGTAAATCATCGTTGTGTTTAGGTCGTTATGACCCAGCAATGTTTGAACAGTTCGAACATCAGCACCGGATTGAAGAAGATGCGTTGCGAAACTATGCCGCAGTGTGTGAGGTGATGCCGGTTTGTGAATGGCAGCACTTTCAAGTGCGCGCTTGAAGTCTCGTCTGAAAGTTTGTGGATATAAATGATGCCTGCGGTGAATGCCGCTCACTGGACAATTGGAAGTTCTCTCTTGAGGGAATACCCAGAACCATGCCCAGCTCTCGGGAGCACGGGGATATTTGACCTCTAGTGCATTAGGAAGCTCCACACCGGGTAGCAAATTGGCTCTGTCACCCTTCCATACAACATTTGCATATTGCAGCTGATTTTTCAAAGAGTCAGCAAGTGAAGCCGGAAGCATAACGACTCTGTCTTTGTCTCCTTTACCGCATCGGATGATGATGCAGTTGTGCTCAAAATCAATGTCTTTTGTACGCAGGCGAAGCGCTTCCATAATTCGCATACCACAGTGCATACAGCAGCTTGGCGACCAATAAATGGACTCCTTCGAGATTACTAAAGGCAGAGGCGGCTTCTTGACGGGTGAGGACCACAGGCAAACGCTTGGAAGTAGTTGGACGACCCACTTGCTCCAGCCATGGCAGGTTTTGCTTTAGAACTTCGCGATACAGAAAAAGTAATGCGGACCATGCCTGTTTGTGTGTTGATGCTGAGACTTTTCTTTTAATGCTTAGGTACTGCAAGAATGCCTCAACATGCGGTGCTGACATTTGAGCTGGGTGTTGCAAGTTGTGGAAGCGAATGTAAAACCGAACCCAGTACACATAGGCTTTTTCGGTTGCATAGGAATAGTGTTTGTACCGAATCGCAGTGCGCAATTGGTCAAGTAAACGTGGCGAGTTTTGGGTTTTGGTTATACTGTTCATTTGTACAGTATATTTGTCAGTCGCTAAGCTGTACAAAGGGCTCACTCTGCTGAGGTGCCCTCAGGGGTGATGTTCGAATAAATGGATATCGCCGTTATTGTTCGATAAAACTAGTTAGGCCTATTAAAGTATGACCGAGACATGGAAACCAACGTCGGAACAATCCGACCGCCTATTCGCCGAACTTGGACGTTGCTTGTACATCTATCAATCTATTGAGATCAGACTAAAGTTTCTGCTTCCACACATGGTCGTCCCCGGTACAGAGACACACGCCGAGAATGAAGGCACAGCCAACTGGAGAGTATTCCTTGACTCAAAGGAAACAATGGGGCCGTTGATGCAGCGACTCAAGGATCGCATCAATACAGAGCAGCGTGACCTGTTAGACGCAACTTGGACTCAGATCGTCATGCACAGAAATGAGGTTGTGCACCACTTTGCAAGTCAACCGTTTGCATGCTTTGCGACTGAAGTAGAACTTCAGGAGGCAATGGAGTATCTGCATAAACGGCGCGTACTAGCAACCCCGATGTTTGAAATGCTTCAACAGTTAAGCTTGGCGTTCGCAAAAGTTCTTTAATCCGAGGGATCTCTACATGATTCGGCTCCATTGCACTAAACCTGGCCTGGGTTCGTCGAGTAGCGTGGGCAACGTTGTGCCTTCGTGCAGCGGCCTAACCATAGGTTCAACACGGACAAAAATGCTTCGCATTTTTGCCGATTAACCTGGGCGTTAGTTTTCGCTTAGCAGCCGCCTAATCTACTCAGCCAAGGAGGGAAAATGGAACAGCAAAAGCCAATCATTTTTGTGAGTCACGCAGCTGTCGACTCTGAAGTCGTAAATCTATTTAAGAATGATGTAGAAAACAGCTTCTTAGGGCTTTGTCAGCTCTTTGTTTCATCCAATCTTGACAGCCTGCAAGGCGGGAAAGAGTGGATGCAAGTCATCAAGGATAAGCTCAGTGATGCTGTCATTTTTATTGGTCTACTTTCCCCGGTCGCGTTAAATCGACCCTGGATCTACACCGAATTCGGTGCCGGATGGATTAGAGGCATTCCGACCATTTCCGTTTGCCACTCAGGCCTGCGGAAGGATCAGTTACCCGTTCCGCTTTCTCATTTTCAGGCACTAGACCTCTTGGATGAAATGCATCTAGAGCATCTATATGGCCAAATAAGTACTGCTATCGGGTGCCAGAAGCCTCAAAAGAATTATGCGAGCGACATAAATAAGTACCGAGAAATTACTGAGACAAATCGAAGAGAACGCGCCGTCAGGCACTGGTTTGCCCAAATTCAGCAATGGAATCCAGAGTTTTCAAACATATTCCAAGGAAAAGAAGTTGAAGTCTTGGTTCCCGCAGAGGTTGATCATGCCTTCCGTCAATTTACACAAGACCCTGAAGTTATTCGCCTAATCAACTTCGAACCCAAGGGTATGGCGATGGGTACGCGCGTTGGGCTACAAGCGTCCATTTGGCTCGCCAAGCAAGGCGTAGAGTTTTCAGAGCTGAAGAGAATTGTCGAGTCTGGCCCCGCCAGTTAAAGCAAATTAGTATTTTTATGCCGCCGGTGCAAAACCTAACTGGTCGGTCAAGCGGACGCCAACAAGGGCCATGCCTTCGGCATTTTAATGGACCTTGTTGGTCCCCTATGCACATTCGGTGCTCCGGTGCCGCTTACCTTGGGCGTTATACATCATGAAATCCTCACCCAATCGCCTCGCATTTAAGTACCGAAGCGGCGATCCACAAACGCTCCAGAGAGACCTCGGGGCATTGCGCGATGCTACGTTTTATGCAGCATCGCGAGGGAGCCTAAACGACCCCTTCGAGGGTCGGTTCGATCGGTCTTCGCTAGATCGCCAGCTCTTACTGATCCGGCAAGTGGCGGCCGGATTTTCGCCTGGTTTTGCAGGCTCGTTTGATACAGTTTCAGAGGCCGCGAACGACCTCTTGAGCTTCGTCGATAAGAGCGGAGTCTTCTCGCTCAGCTACAACCCCCTGAATGAGCTCATTTGGGCTCACTACGGAGGTTCTCATTGCGGCTTCTGCATTGGCTACGACATCGAGAAACTCATTGAGTTCGAACCGAACTTGCACTATTGCTTTGACGTGCAGTACAGCGACACGGAGCCAACGCTCAGTTCTGAGCATCTTATAGGTGCTACCACTCCAATAACACTCCTTTAGAGGATCTTAGGAGTGAAGTCCACGCCGTGGAGGTACGAAGAAGAAGTGCGAGTTGTCACCGCGCCAGCCGGGCTCCACGAGCACGACTACCGCGCGGTGAAGAAGGTGTATTTTGGCCTTCGTTGTTCGGAATCAACTAGACAGGCCGTGATGGAGGCGCTCGCCGGAAGGGACGTTCTGTATGAACAAGTTGTGAGCCCTGGAACGTCTTATGTCCTTCAATCAAAGGCTATTCCCGACCACTTCGCGTCTGCAAGAAAGCATATGCAGAACTTGGCGCCAATCAACGATGGCGCGATCTGCCCGCACTATCTAAAGCCTGAGCAGAAGCAGTATCAAGACTACCTCTTTCGGGCCGCGGAGATCGTAAGGCGTGAGCCGTACTGCAGAGAGATTCAATTGGTCGAGTTCAGCGGTCAACGGAGCACACCTGAAAGGCCGATCATCTTCGTCCAGTACCTTCGCGGACCGAACAAGTGGGTCAATCACTACTTCAGCCTGCCGGAGATCGATGAACAGTATGCGTATTCTGGTCGAAACTGGA
>NZ_DFOZ01000053.1:0-53812 GCF_002377005.1 Limnobacter sp. UBA3528
AACCACCCTGGGTGGCGCAACACAAGCTGCAATCGTGACCGCCTTCGGTGGAGTCGATACAGCTGCCAACGCTGAAACCGCAATCGATACCATCGACACCGCGATCGACGACATCACCAACCTGCGCGCTACTGTGGGTGCTGGCTTGAGCCGACTGGAACAAGTGGTCGGTTCTCTTGAAACCACCAGCAGCAACTTGAGTTCTGCACGTGGCCGAATCATGGATGCCGACTTCGCCAAGGAAACTGCGAACCTCACCCGTTCACAGATTCTGCAACAGGCCGGTACCGCCATGTTGGCCCAGGCCAACCAGCTGCCCAACAACGTGTTGAGCTTGCTGCGTTAATTCAGACTTGGTCTGAACCCTGACAAGAATTTGCCAAAAGCAGGTTCGAATCAAACAAAAAGCCCGGTGAATCAAGCTCACCGGGCTTTTTAACGCTAAAGAAAACCCCTAAACCTGCCGTTAATCAAGACATGGGGGCTTGTCTTGCCCGCTTAGAATTCGGAAGGTGGCGAAAATGAACATTTCAAACATGGCTGATTATGCAACTGCCCTGCAAAAACCGCAGGATGCCAGCAACACAAAACCCGCACCCGGTGTGGTAGCGAAGCCTTTGCTGGGCGAAAAAGCCGAACTGAGCGTGAGTGAAGTACTTGAGGTGGTTCAGAAAGCGAATGCCGCATTGACGAGCAACCAGTCGAATTTGAAGTTTCTGGTCGACACCGACAACGGCAAGCCGATTGTTCAAATCGTGGACCGGGAAACCCAGGAAGTGTTGAAACAAATTCCATCGGTTGAAATGCTGAAAATCGCAAAAGCCATCGAGAAAATGCAAGGCGTTCTAATGTCTCGCGAAGCCTAGAACGCAACAAGGGGAATAAATCATGGTAGGAATCTCATCTGCAGGCATTGGTTCAGGAATGGACATTGAGGGCATCATCAGCTCCTTGATGGCGGCTGAACGCATCCCACTGACCAAGGTAAGTCAGGAACGCACAGCGATCAACACCAAGATTTCGATTTACGGCATTATCAAAAATTCGTTTGCAGACCTGAAAGCTGCCGCGGACAAACTCAGCAGCTTGAACAACCTGAATCCCTTGAAGGCCACATCAAGCGACGAAAAAATTGTATCAGCCAGCGCCAGTGCAGCCGGTGCAAAAGGCAGCTACAGCATTGAGGTCAGCCAGCTGGCCAAGGCCCAAAGTGTAGCTGCGCAAGGCGTAGCCACCGCAGACACCACCGTGGGCACAGGCAGCCTGACGATCACCTTGGGCAGCTACGATTCCGGCACCAACACCTTCACCAACAATCCCGACAAAACCCCAGTCACGATCAACATTGGCGCAGGGCAACAAACCCTGGACGGCATCAAACAGGCCATCAATGATTCAGATGCCGGCGTTACTGCATCTATAGTGAACGACGGAGCAGGCTCGCGCCTGGTGCTGACCAGCAAGGAAACCGGTGCAGTCAACGGGTTCAAGCTCGAGGTAACTGATGCCGATGGCAACAACACCGACACCACCGGGCTTTCCCGATTGGCTTATGATCCCACCGCTGCGGTGGGTGCCGGCAAAAATGCCGACACCCTGCAAGTGGCACAAAACGCCAACTTCACCATCAATAATTTGCCAGTGAGCAAAGCCAGCAACACCGTGACAGACGCAGTGGCTGGTCTGACGCTGAACCTGAAAGCGCAGACCACATCGCCTGTCAATCTGGAAGTGGGCCTGGACGACACCGCATTGAAGACCACACTGGACGGGTTTGTGACTGCGTACAACAAAATACGCGGCAACCTGAAAGACCAGCAACAGAAAGACGCCACCCTGTCGCGTGAAACCACACCGTCCACCCTTGAACGGGGACTTCGCAATATTCTGCGCGAACAGGTTGCCCAATACGGCATCGGTTTGAGCGATATTGGCTTGAGTTTTGACAAAGACGGCGTGTTATCACTGAACAAAACCAAGCTGGACACCGCAGTCGCAGCCGACCCTTCCATTCTCGAGAAGGTGTTTGCCAACACAGCAACCACCACCGATGCGCGCGTGAAGTATCTGGGTGCCAACAACATGACCCAAGAGGGTACTTTTGCGGTCAATGTGAGCACCGCTTACGATGGCAGCAATACTATCGCTGGCACCATCAACGGTGTGGCAGGCACAGGAGTGGGCAATACCTTAACGGGTGCCACAGGCGATCCCAGCGAGGGCCTGCAGTTTTCGGTGGTTCAGGGAGCCAGTGGCAATATGGGCACGATCACCTTCAGCAAAGGCCTGGCCGAGCGACTGAGCGACTGGATCGGCAGCCTGACTGATGAAGGCGGCACCTTGGTATCCAGAACCGATGGCCTGACCAGCAGAAAATCTCGTCTGGACGACCAGGAAGACCGACTGAACCTGAGGCTGGAACAGGTTGAAAAGCGATACCGCGCCCAATTCTCTGCGCTGGACTCCATGCTGGCCAGCATGCAGCAGACCAGCTCTTATCTGAGCCAGCAACTGGCCGCCTTGGCCAAATAGCGGTAAGCGCAGAACTGTGCCCTAAAACCCCTGTTTTTAGTCAGATCAAACAGGGGTGGCAAGCCCTACTATTTGTTTAAGACAAATCACCAAGTGAACGCACCATGATGTACGGCGCAAAAGCATATGCACAAGTCGGGTTGGAAACAGGCATCAACAGTGCCTCACCCCACGGCCTTATTGTGATGCTTTACGAAGGGGCCATCGAGGCCATTCGCAAGGCCAAAATTTACCTTGAAATGCAAAACATCGAAATGAAAACCAAATCGGTGGACAAGGCGCTGCGCATCATCAAAGACGGATTAACTGCTTCACTCGACGTGAATGCTGGTGGTGCGCTGGCCCAGCAACTGCTTTCCCTGTACGACTACATTGGCAAAGAACTGATTTTGGCCAACGCCCAAAACAGTCCGGAACGCATGGACACCTGCATCGATTTGCTGGATGACCTGCGCACTGCCTGGCTTGAAATTGGCCAGACCGCCACCAAACCATAACAACCCACTTAGGACCGCTCTCGACCATGATCTTCGCGACAGACAACAACGGTGCAATCATGAAGCTGTACGCCGCCATAGCGAATCAAAGCCAAGTAATGCTTGATTCGGCCAAGGCTGGCAATTGGGATGAGTTGTGTGCTGCTGAAGAACAGTGCTCAAGGCTGATCCACGAGCTCCAGGCCATCAAGGAAGCACAACAAACCGAATTAAATGAAAAGGAACGCAGTCAGCATATCGGCTATTTGAAAAAAATTCTGGCCGACGACGCCGCGATTCGCGACATCACTGAACCCCGCCTTAAGCAGTTGGAAGAATTTCTTCGCGCAGCCAACAACTCGCAGAAACTCAGCAACTCTTATGGATCCAACTAAGCCATTGCGCTAAAAGCAACGGGTGTGAGACATGACATTAACCCCGGTTAAATCGGCTCCGCCCAACGTCAACTCCGTACTTCAATCCAATCCCGGTGATCGGGTTTCGTCTGGCAAAGGCGAAATTGCGCCCGTTGTTGCCATACTGACCCGCCAACTCCCACTGCCCCAAGCGCAGCAGCTTGCTGGCCAAACCGCCTTGGTGCGTGTGGTGAAAGGTGGGCCTGGTAACGAGGCCGAGCTAGAGTTTGCCGGCCAGAATATTCAGGTCAAATTGCCGCCTGGGCGACAACTGACTGCGGGCGAAATGGTCACCGTCGCATTTGCACTGTCCGGAAAAGGCGATGATTTGTCCGCGGGTGGTACCAGCGGCGGTAAAAAAATCGCCGATGCCCGCAACCTGCTCACCACACTGCCCACCAGCACCGACGATGGCGAAGCGCAAGACTCTCCCAGTTTCGTAGATCGACTCTCGGGCACCGCACGGTTGATCGGACTTCTTGAACGCTTGGGGCAGGGATCACCAACTCAGGTGTCTACCTCGGTGATGACCAGCCTGAAACAATTAAGCACCCAGTTTCAAACACAGGCCGCCCTGCCCGGCGCCTTGCTGGCTGAATCTGACAATACAACGCCCAACGCACGCACACTTGCTCAAACCACGCCGCAAACCCAAATACAGCAAGCCCAGGGCGTTAATACTTTGAACAACAGCCTTGCTGGCGTGTTGGCCAAACAGGTTAGTGCAGCCGTGGAAAACAGCGGTTTGTTCTATGAATCGCACTTGCAGCAATGGGCCAATGGGCAACGCAGCACCGATCAAATTGCGAAAGAGCCCCAAGCCCGTTTTGGGCAAGAGCAGGTGATTTCCGAGAAAGGTTTGAACCCCGCTGCAGTTGAACAATCGGTGAAACTGGTGACCGCTCAACTGGCTGCGCTGGACAACAACCGCATTTCATTGGCGCTCAGTGGCCTGTTGGGCCACCCGGTGCAAATCGACATCGAACCCGATCAGGAAGAACCCTCCGAACAGGACAAGCAAAACAATGAAGAAGCCGCACGCCCCTGGGTTGCACGCCTGAAACTGGACATGGCTCATTTGGGTGAACTAAATGTTCGAGTGCGCATGGTAGGTTCACAATGTGATGTACAAATTACCGGACCGGCGCGCAGCAAACAAGCCATCGACCCGCATTGGCAAAGCTTTCGGCAAGCCATGGATGACAAGGGATTGAAGCTGGTTCATGGCCAGTTCATGGTGCCCACGGGGTTTGAAATTGGCGAATAAACTAAGCCCCCAACAAGCCGTGGCTCTGGCTTACCTTGAACACTCTGGCGCACCAAAGGTAGTGGCCAAAGGTCAAGGCTTGATTGCCGAACAAATCATCCAGAAAGCCAAGGAGTCTGGGGTGTTTGTTCATGAAAGCCGCGAGCTGGTCTCGTTGCTGATGAATGTCGACCTGGACCAACAAATTCCACCTGGCCTGTATCAGGCGATTGCGGAATTGCTGGCCTGGGTGTATCAAATAGAAAACAAAGAATTCAGTACAGAGGGGAAGTCATGAGTCACAACACAAGTATTGCGCCTGAACGCGATCAAAAGCTGCTTGAGGAATTCAGTTTGAGTGCAGTGCCCACCCTGCGCAAACTACTCACCACCATCGATGAGGACGAGCACGAACTTTACGTTTATCTGCAATCTGATAACACCCAGTTTGTGACCGAAATACTGAGCATCGATTGGAGCAGTGGCTTGATGTGGCTGGGCACGCCCTATGAAAAAGCGTTGAGCAGCAATTGCAATGCCTCAACATCCTATGTAATGGTGAGCTTTCCCGATGGCGTCAAAGTGCAGTTTGCGGGTGTGGGTATTTTGCAAAGCCAATACCAAGGGGCCGATGCCTTGCGCATTGCCATACCCAAAACCATTGTTCGCCTGCAACGGCGAAATTACTTCCGGGTTATGGCCGATGAGGAATTGAACTCGCAGGTCAAACTTGAAATTCCCTCAGTGAGTAGCCCGATCAGCCTGATCGACATCAGCCTTGCGGGTTGCGGTTTGTCGTTGCAAACATCACCCAGCCTTCATCAGGCTGGAGAAATCATTCCGGACGTTCGCCTGACCTTGCCCGACGGCGAAGGCAGCATGTTGGTCGAATTGGTGGTGCGAAATATCAAACCCATGGCCGACCACCCTGAAATGGTTCAACTTGGATGCGAGATGAAAACCCTGGAACGGGGTTCCGAGCGCCGCCTGCAGCGCTTTTTACTGGCCACCGAACGCAGACAACGCGCCAACCTGCATTCGATCGACTAAGTTCTGTTGGTCAGCGCCGCTTGCTGCCACCCAAAAGGGAACCCAAAATGCCACGCATCAGCTCGCGACCGACTTGCGAGCCAATGCTGCGCGCGGCACTTTTTGCCATGGTTTCTGCCACGCTTTGGCGCTTGCGCCCACCCGCCGAACTGGTACCAAACAACATGTCGCCCAAGCCACTCAAAGTGCTTTTTTCCTCAGCGGTTTGAGTGCCTTTTGCAGCAGGTGTTTCTGCAGCATCCTGCGCAGCCATCGCCTGCTCGGTGCGCGCCTTCAACATTTCGAATGCCGATTCACGGTCTACGGTTTTTTCGTACACACCCGCAACCAACGAATTCGCAATCAATTCCTTGCATTGCTCGGGACTGGCCGGGCCAAACTTGCTGGCGGGTGGGTATACCCAAGCACGGCAAGTGGGGCTGGGTGTCCCTTTGGGGTCGAGAAAACTGACCAAGGCTTCACCCACACCCAACTCAGTAATGGCCGCTTCAATGTCCAAACCAGCATTTGGGCGCATGGTTTCAGCCGCCACTTTCACCGCTTTCTGGTCGCGCGGGGTGAAGGCCCGCAAGGCATGCTGAACACGATTGCCCAATTGGCCCAGTACCGAATCAGGAACATCGAGCGGATTCTGGGTCACGAAATAAACACCCACACCTTTGGAACGAATCAGCCGAACCACCAGTTCAACTTTTTCAATCAAAGGCTTTGGTGCATCCGTGAACAACAGGTGCGCCTCGTCAAAGAAAAATACCATCTTGGGTTTGTCAACATCGCCCACCTCGGGCAAGTTTTCGAACAACTCCGACAACAGCCACAACAGAAAGGTGGCGTACAGCTTCGGCGAATTCATCAACTGGTTGGCCGCCAGAATATTGATAATGCCGCGCCCGTTAGAATCGGTTTGCATCAGGTCGTCGATATTCAACATCGGCTCGCCGAAGAACTTGTCAGCGCCTTGCCCTTCCAGGGCCAACAAACCGCGCTGAATAGCGCCGACTGAGGCAGATGAAATATTGCCGTACTCGGTGGTGAACTGCTTGGCGTTTTCACCCACGTACTGCAGCATGGCGCGCAGGTCTTTCAAATCCAGCAACAGCATGCCGTTGTCATCGGCAATTTTGAACACCAGGTTCAACACGCCTTCCTGGGTGTCATTCAAACCCAGCAGGCGGCCCAACAGCAAAGGCCCCATATCGGAAATGGTGGCGCGTACCGGGTGGCCTTGCTCACCAAATACATCCCACAAAGTCACAGGGCTACCTGCGAATTCCGGCACAGGTATGCCGGTCATTTTCAGGCGTTCTTCAAATTTGGGAGAAGTTTTGCCAGGCTGGGAAATGCCGGTCAAGTCGCCTTTCACATCGGCCATGAACACGGGGGTGCCCATGCGTGAAAACGCTTCGGCCAGCACCTGCAAAGTAACTGTTTTACCCGTGCCGGTTGCGCCTGTAATCAAACCGTGCCGGTTGGCCAACTGGGGCAACATCACCAGGTCTGTTGCGATTTCAGCGCGGTTGTCACGGGCAATCGGGAAAGGTGCAATCATGGGCTGGGCTCCAGTTCTTCAATGAGTCGATGAACTGGATTGTGCCACAGCCTGTCTGGAACTCAGAACGAATTCAAAACATTACACAGGCATGTTCATGATGTCGTTGTAGGCCTGAAGAATTTTGTTACGCGCCTGAACCACCGCTGTGAATTGCAGCGATGAAGTATTCATGGCGATCACGGTTTCTTCAACCGAGGCAGTGGGGTCATCCATCTGCAAACGCTTGCCCAGGTCCGCAGCCTTGTCGGCCGACAGGCTAGCGCTTTCCAAAGCCTTGGCAATCGCATCGGCAAACGAGGCCTGGTCAAGTGCCTGTGGCTTGCTGGTCAGCGACGGGCTTTTGATGGCATCTGTTACCGCACTGCTTAACAGGCCACTCACGGCCCCCATTTTGTCGATCATGAAACACTCCAACGCGGAATTATTGTTTGTACCCTCTCTTTGTACAGGCAAGCGGGGCAAGCCATTGCCCCAAACAAGGGGTAAAACCCCCCTTATTTTTTAAACGCCACCCTCAAGTTTTTGAAATAGGTGCCGTTAAAGCCCCCTTTTTACCGAATTGCTTGCATACCCCAGCAAGCACAATGCATGGGTAGAACAATATTTAACCCACACGCAGGTATTCCATGGCAGAAGTCCTCAGCAGCCCCGAAGTGATCGGCCCGGTTGGAAACAACCCGATTACCAATATGCAGCAACGTTTCGCAAAACTGCCCCAGAAAAACAAGATGGGCATACTGATCGGTGTGCCATTGCTGATCGCGGTGATCGCCTCACTGCTAATGTGGGCCAACCAGACCAGCTACCGTGTGCTGTTCAGCGGCCTGAACGACCAAGACGGTGGCGCTATTGTTGAAGCACTGACACAAATGAAAGTGCCTTACGAATTCAACACCGCAGGCACTGCCATTCTGGTGCCTTCCAACAAGGTGTACGACACGCGCCTGGCCCTGGCCAGCCAAGGCCTTCCCAAAGGCAGTGTGAGTGGCTTTGAAGCCATGGACAACCAGAAGCTGGGCATTACCCAGTTTCAGGAACAAGTGAATTACCAACGCGCGCTGGAAGGTGAACTGGTTCGTTCCATTCAATCCATTTCGGCAGTGCAAAGTGCACGCGTGCATTTGGCCATTCCCAAACCCTCCATTTTCATCCGCGAAAAGCAAACACCCAGCGCATCGATTGTGCTGAACCTGTTTGGCAGCCGCACTTTGTCCGAACCGCAAATCAACGGCATTGTGCATTTGGTGGCATCAAGCCTGCCAGGCATGAACCCGGAAGATGTCAGCATCGTTGACCAGTCTGGTCGCCTGCTTACCGGCAAAACACAATTGGAAAGTGGTTTGAACCCCACGCAACTGGCCTATACCAATCAAATTGAACAAAGCCTGACCAGCCGCATCGTTGACATTCTCAGCCCAGTGTTCGGCAGCGAAAATGTGCGCGCCACCGTGACTGCAAATATGGACTACTCGACTTCCGAGCGTACCGACGAAATTTACAAACCCAATGGTGATGCTACACAGGCCACCATTCGCAGCCAACAAATCAGCGAATCCAACGACGGCAGCAGCAATGCCAACCCACAAGGTATACCCGGCGTGATGGCCAACACCCCCCCTGGAGAAGCAGCCGCCAACATTGGCCAAAACCCGCAACAAGCATTGGCCAACGGTGTGAACGGTGGCACCAGCACACCCACGCAAACCAACAGCAGCACCCGCAAAGACTCCACCGTGAATTATGAAGTGGACAAGTCGGTGCAATACACCAAGTCGCAAGTCGGGAAAATTGAACGCTTGTCCGCCGCTGTGGTGGTGAACTACAAAACAATCACCGACCCCAAAGGCGAAACTCGCCAAGTGCCCCTGACACCTGAGGAAATTACCCAACTGGACAGCCTGGTAAAGCAAGCCATTGGTTTTGACGAGCAACGCGGCGACGCAGTGAATGTAGTCAACCAGGCCTTCACCAAGGTAGAAGAAGAAACCATCCCCATGTGGGCACAGCAGGAAACCATGGACCTGGCGAAATCACTGGGCATGCCAATTGGGATTGCACTGATCGCGGCCATTTTGGTGTTCGGTGTACTGCGTCCCATGATGAAGCCGGCTGAAGTTGATTTGTTCGATGAAGGGCCTGAACTGTTGCCCGGACAACGCATGCCACTTCTGGCCAACCAGGTGGGCGGCGACAACGACGCAGAGTTGCTGGAGCAACTTCAACGCGAAGGCACCCTGCCCGGCATGAATCGCCAGGAAAAAATGGAGAAGCTGCGCCAATTGGCCAAAGAACACCCACAGATTGTCGCCAGTATCGTAAAAAACTGGGTCAACGGCGAAACACAGAACGGCTAAGGCCCACCTGACGAAGCACTACAAGGAATCTACACCATGGCAGAAAGCGAACTTGGCATTCAAAAAGGCGCAATCCTGATGCTTAGCTTGGGCGAAGAAGAGGCCGCAGAAGTATTCAAATACCTAGGCCCCAAAGAAGTTCAAAAGCTGGGTCAACAAATGTCAAAAACCAAAGACGTGCCCATCGACCGCATTGAAGAAATTGCAGGCGAAGTGGTTCAGATTGCGCAAAGCCAGAGTGCGTTGGGCCTTGATTCTGACGCTTATATTCGCAGTGTGCTGACCCGTGCCTTGGGTGAAGACAAAGCTGGATTTTTGCTGGATCGCATTTTACAGGGCAGTGACACCTCGGGCATTGAAGGCCTGAAGTGGATGGACCCGGGTACAGTGGCCGAACTGATCAAGAATGAACACCCACAAATTATTGCCACCATTCTGGTTCACCTGGAACGCGACTTTGCCGCGGCAATTTTAAACCTTTTTGTAGAGCGCCTTCGCAGCGATGTGGTGCTGCGAATAGCCACGATTGACGGCATTCAACCGAATGCCTTGCTCGAATTGAATGATGTGCTGTCCAAAGTGCTGGCCGGTGGCGACAAACTGAAGAAAACCACCCTGGGTGGAGTGCGTGCTGCTGCTGAAATCTTGAACTTCGTGGGCACCACTTCAGAGAAAAACGTGCTGGATACCATTCGCGAATACGACAACGAACTCAGTCAGCGTATTCAGGATGAAATGTTCACTTTCGACAACCTGTTGGACATTGACGATCGCGGCATGCAGAGCATTCTGCGCGACGTACAAAGCGACCTGCTGGTCATCGCACTGAAAGGTGCTGACGAAGCAATTCGCGAAAAAGTATTCAAGAACATGTCTACCCGTGCGGCAGAAGCCCTGCGCGATGATCTTGAAAGCCGCGGACCAGTTCGCCTCTCCGAAGTGGAAGCTGCGCAAAAAGACGTGCTGAAAGTGGCCAGAAAGCTGGCCGATGCAGGCGAAGTTGTACTGGGCGGAGGCGGAGAAGATGCGTTCATCTAACCGCATTATTCGTGGCCTTGATGCCGCAGAACTGCCGAACTGGTCGGTTGAGCTGATTGGCTCGCGCTATGAAAACCCGGTCGATCGCATGATGGCGGAAATCAACCGGCATCAAACAGAAATCAGCGCCCCACCACCAGCCCCCACCGCAGAGGAACTGCGTTTGAAAGAATGGGAGCAGGCACTGGCCCGGCGCGAGAAACAGCTGGAAGAACTTGAAAAAGACACCCTGAAACAGGCCGAGGAACGTGGCCAGCAGCTGGGCTATGAAGCGGGCTGGAATGCTGCACACAATGAGCGTGTGGTGTTGGTACAGGCTGCCAGCACCATGGAAGAAGAATTCGAGCGCTTCAAAGGCGACTTGTCCGAAAAACTGCTTGACCTCGCAGTGCTGGTCAGCAAGAAAGTGATTGGCGACACGCTCGCCATGCACCCCGAATACGCAGCAGAACTGCTGAACCAGGTTCTGGAGAACATGCAATTGCACAGCAAAGCGGTCACGCTGCGTGCACACCCCAACACCATTCGCGTACTTGAAGCCCAGTTCGGCGATCAGCAAATGCTGGGCAACCTGCGCATGATCGAGGACCCCAAACAACTACAAGGTGGTTTTTTGCTGCAACACCCGGAGGGCGAAGTGGATGCAACACTTCAAACCCGCTGGCTGCGAGCCATTGAGGCCTTGGGCCGCAACAACCCGTTAAGCCCTGAGGACACTGAATAAATGGCCGATCTGCTGGAATGGATTGACGAATGCAAGTTTCTGGTTGAACACAGCCAGCCCCAAATTGCCACAGGCAAACTCACCCGAGTGGCCGGTTTGGTCATGGAGGCCGTGGGCTTGAAACTGCCGGTGGGCAGTGTGTGCACTGTGGTGCAAAAAGGTGCACCGCCACTTGAAGCCGAAGTGGTCGGCTTTAATGGCGACAAACTGTTCCTGATGCCCGCCACCGATGTGCATGGCATGACGCCCGGCGCCAAGGTCATTGCGCAGGAGCCACCGCCGATCGCGCCAAAACTGGGTGTGAAAGCCCACCCCTGGCGCAGACCCGAAGACAAAACCAAACACCTGCCCGTGGGCGACAGCCTGTTGGGCCGCGTCGTGGACAGCAATGGCCGCCCGCTGGACACCCTGGGTGAACTGAAATTCGAAAAACGCAGCCCACTGGCTGCGCGCCCCATCAACCCCCTGGAACGCGAACCCATTACCGAGCCACTGGACGTGGGCGTTCGCGCCATCAATGCCCTGCTCACGGTTGGCCGAGGTCAGCGTATTGGTCTGATGGCGGGTTCTGGCGTGGGTAAATCCGTGTTGCTGGGCATGATGGCCCGTTACACCAAAGCCGACCGTGTGGTGGTCGGCCTGATCGGCGAACGTGGCCGCGAAGTGAAAGAATTCATTGAACAGATTTTGGGTGAAGAAGGCCTAAAGCGCAGTGTGGTCATTGCCGCTCCGGCCGACGTCAGCCCCCTGCTTCGGATGCAAGGCGCAGCCTACACCCAGGTGGTGGCTGAGCATTTTCGTGATCAAGGCCACAACGTGCTCATGATCATGGATTCACTGACACGCTATGCCATGGCCCAACGTGAAATCGCTTTGGCCATTGGTGAACCACCCGCCACCAAGGGCTATCCCCCAAGCGTGTTTGCAAAACTGCCCACACTGGTTGAACGGGCTGGCAATGGCAGAAAAGGCGCAGGCTCCATTACTGCGTTTTACACTGTACTGACTGAAGGCGACGACCAGCAAGACCCCATTGCGGATTCAGCCCGCGCCATTCTCGACGGTCACATTGTTCTGTCGCGGCAACTGGCAGAAAGTGGCCACTATCCCGCCATCGATATTGAACAGTCGATTTCACGGGCCATGCACAACATTGTGCCTGCAGGCCACCTGAATGCGGCCCGCGGCTTGAAAGCTGCATTCTCCCGCGTGCAACGCAACCGTGACCTGATCACCGTGGGTGCCTACTCCCCAGGGGCAGACCCACAATTGGACCATTCTTTGGCCCTTTATCCAAAGATTGAAAACCTGCTGCAGCAGTCAATGTTAGAGAGTGCAAGTTTCGATGAAGCGCTGGCAGGCCTTCAATCGCTATTTCCGAACGAATTTAAAAACGACAAACACTAAACCGCTTGGATGCCCATGAGCAATGTGCTGCAAATCCTGATTGAACAGGCCAGCGAGAAGGCCGACAACCTGGCCCGTGCGATGGCCAGCACCCAGCAAAAACTGGTTCAAGGCCAGGACAAGCTGAATATGCTGCAAACCTACCGCGATGAATGCGAGGGCGGCATGCACAACAAGGCAAGTACCGGCATGACAGGGCAGCAACTGCGCAACCAACTGGCCTTTGTCGGCAAAATTACCCAGGCAATCGAACAGCAAAGCCGTGAAATTGAATTTCTGAATACCACGCTGGCCCACCAACGCACCCAATGGCAGGAAGCGCTGGCTGAGCAACGAAAATTTGAAGCGCTGGTAGAACGGGAAAAACTCAAACAGGCGAAACTTGAAAACAAGCGCGACCAAAAAATGAACGATGAATTTGCAGCACGCATTTACCGGGTTCACACCGCTGGGGAGCCCTCATGAACACGAGTACTCAAGCCATGAACAATGTGAACAAAGTGCAAACTCCCGCAGCGGGCAACAAGCCCAAGCAAGGCCAGCAAGAATCTGAATTGAACTTCACTGAACTGTTTAGTTCAGCCTTGGGCCAATCGGCACCCAAAGCACAACTCAACAGCATTGAAACCCAATTGCGGGAAAGCCTGTACCAGCAAAACAAACCCAAAAAGAACAATGAAAGCACGGCCAATGCCGAGGCGGCACAGGCTGCGCAAGCGGCTGTGTGGGCGCAACGCAACTGGATGCAGACTGCACCAGCGCAACAAGCCATGACAGTAAATTCATCGAACAGCGGTATCAAGAACGCCGAGCCCGCAAAGCAGGCACCGGCACCTGAAAGCACGCAACAGGCTGATTCAGCCAATGCATCGACCACAAGCGAGAACGGCCCGACAACCTCTCGCAATGCAGAGCAAACATCTGCACAAACTGCGGCAGAAACTGCAGACAATAATGTAGAAACCTCCACACTTGCGTCACCTGGCAGCCCTGCAAAAACCAACCCTGCTACCGAGCCCGCACTGAACAGTGCCGCCTACGGCGAACCAGGTGAACTGGCCTCAGGCCAACCACAGCCCGGCAATCAGCAAGGCAATGCCAATACACAAATTACTGTCGACACACCACTTGCCGCCGAGAAAACAGGCTTTGAGCCTAAAACCACAGCCCAGTTAAAAGCCGACTCCGCCCTGGCCAACAGCACAGTGCAAATGCGCACTGACACGGCTCCAGTCGCTGCGCCAGGCAATTCAGGCAACGCAGTGCAGGCACAACTGAACCAGCAACTGGCACCTCAAACAGCAGCTCAAATCGCCCAGCAGGCGCAAGCACTGGGTGAAGGCCTCAGTGAAAGCATCGCAGAGGAAGGTCTGAAAGTTGGCCAGAAAATTCTGGCTGCGGGCAACCTGCAATCCACTGGCACGGCCACAGGCATCGCCGCAGGCACCAACGGCTTGACTGGCACAGCCGGCAGTGCGCAACAGGCCCTGATCAAAACACCGGTCAATCAACCCGGCTTTGCCAAAGAACTTGGACAGACCGTGCAATGGGCCATCGGCAAAAACCTGTCCACGGTCGACATTCGAGTGAACCCGGAAAGTTTTGGTCCCATGAACATGCGTCTGGTGCAAAAAGGCCAGCAAGTTCAGTTGGTCATTCGAACACAAGACGAAGCCTCGGCCAACCTGTTGACCCAAGCTCTTGGCGGATTGAAAGAAGTACTGGCCCAGAATGGCCTGCAATTGAACCAAGTGCAAATTCAGCACGGCAACGCCCCCACACCACAAGGCCAGGCCAACAACGGCCAGGCTCAGTTTGATCAAAACCGGAACCAAGGCCAGGGCAATGGACAGCACGCAGCTGGCGGTGACAATTCCCAGCCAGAATCGGGTACACCTGCCACCACCGCCACCTCCAGAAAGCCTGAGGGCAAGCTCGACCTGTTTGCCTGATCCTCTTGGGCCTGACGAATGAATTGGGTCCAAACAACACGGCTTTTCGGGGGTTTGCTCAGAAACCTTTCAGACACAATAGAGTTTGAAAGTGACACACAACAGCAATTGAACTTACGGAGTCAAGCATGGCCAGAGTCGCCCCGGCACCCGCTGCAGTAGCCCCAGAGGCCGCAGCGCCCGAAAAAGGATCCAAGAAAAAACTGATCCTGATTCTTGCAATCGTATTGACCGTTCTCGCCGCAGGCGGCGCAGCAGCTTTTTTCCTGCTGGGTGCTCAAGGTGCAGAAGGCGCCGCAGAAGAAAAGGTTGAAGAACCGGTGGGCCCACCCACATTCGTGGTGATGGACCAGTTTGTTGTCAACCTGGCCGAGCCAGACACCACCCGTTACCTGCAAATTGGCATCACCTACGAGGTGAGCGGCCCCGCGCAAGCCGAAGAAATCAAAAACTTCACACCCGTGATTCGCAGCCGGATCTTGTTGGTACTGTCCGGTAAAAACGTGAGCAACCTGACCTCCATTGAAGGCAAACAACAGCTGATGGATGAATTGGTGGACCTGGCTCGCGTCACCATCAAAGGCGATCCGAAAGACCCCACACGCGGCATTCGCGATGTGCATTTTTCCAGCTTTGTGATTCAGTAACAGGACGCGCTGCACCATGCCCGGAGAATTTCTTTCACAAGACGAAGTCGATGCCCTGCTCAGGGGTGTGAACGGCGAAGAAGAAACGAAAGACGCTTCTGAAACCGCTGAAGGTATTCGGCCCTACAACCTGGCCACTCAGGAACGTATTGTGCGTGGCCGCATGCCCACGCTCGAAATCATCAACGAGCGTTTTGCGCGCCTCATCCGCATCGGCCTGTTCAACTTCATGCGTCGCAGCCCGGAAATTTCCGTAGGCCCAGTGAAAGTATTGAAGTACAACGAATTCATTCGCAACCTGGTGGTACCCACCAACTTGAACATCATGGCCATGAAGCCGCTGCGCGGCAATGCCTTGTTCATTTTTGATCCCAGCCTTGTATTTGCAGTGATCGACAATTTGTTCGGTGGCGACGGGCGTTTTCACACCCGTGTTGAGGGGCGGGATTTCACCCAAACCGAACAGCGCATCATCGCTCGCATGCTGGAAGTAATTCGCGAAGAATTTGTGAAAGCCTGGGCACCCGTGTTTCCCCTGAAACCCGAATACCTGCGCTCTGAAATGCACACCCAATTTGCCAACATTGCCACTCCGTCCGAGATCGTGGTGACCACCTCGTTCTCCATTGAACTGGGCGCCGGTGGTGGCTCGCTTCACATTTGCATCCCCTACTCCACCATGGAACCCATTCGCGATTTGCTGTACTCCAGCATGCAGGGTGACCAGGCCGAACCCGACAAACGTTGGGTCACCATGCTGAAAAAGCAGGTGCAAATGGCAGAAGTGGATTTGGTGGCAAGCCTGGCCAGCACACAGCTGACCGTGGCCGACATCATGGAACTGAGAATTGGTGACGTCATACCGATTGAAATTGACAAAGTGATTGAAGCGCGAGTGGACAATGTGCCCGTGTTCAATTGCAGCTACGGCACCAGTGGTGGCCAGTACGCACTGAAAGTTGAAGAAGTTCTGGCTGTGAGCAATGAGTCACATGCCGACGCGCTGAACCTGGAAGCCTTGCTGAGCAAGGAAGCCAAGCAGGCTGAAAAAACACACGAATAGCGATCAAGATAAGGAACACACCATGTCTGAACAGCAAGTAGATACCGTAACCGACGCAGCCGATGACTGGGCCGCAGCCCTGGCAGAACAAGCCAGCACCACCGCCACCAGTACCGGCGACACCGACAACCTGTTTGCCCAGGCCAGCGATGCAAAACCAGCCTCGGGCTTATTCCAGCCATTTGCCGGAAGTGTGGCTTCGGGCACGCAGAACGACATCGACATGATTCTCGACATCCCGGTTCAGTTGACTGTTGAGCTGGGTCGGACGAAGATACCGATTAAGCACATTCTGCAACTGGCCCAAGGCTCTGTCATTGAACTGGACGGGCTTGCAGGCGAACCCATGGATGTGCTGGTGAACGGCTATCTCATTGCGCAAGGCGAAGTGGTGGTAGTCAACGACAAATTTGGTATCCGGTTAACCGACATCATCACGCCATCCGAGCGTTTGAGAAAACTCAACCGTTGATACCCTTTTGCAGTACAAAGGCATGCAACTACAACAAAAAAACAAAAATGCGGTGGGACATTCATGACAGGCCATCTGCTGCAAACCACGCTGGGCCTGCTGTTTGTGGTGGGCTTGCTGCTCGCCTTGGTGTGGTTGCTCAAACGCATGGGCATTGGCAACCAACAGCGCCGTGGCGGCTTTTACAAAGTATTGGCCACCTCAGCCCTCGGCCCTCGTGAAAAAATAGTACTGGTCGAAATTGGTGACACTTGGCTGGTGCTTGGAATGACCAGCAGCAGCATCAACACCCTGCACAGCATGCCTGCGGGCAGCATTGCGCTGGACGACCTACAAAACCCCGCAGTGAACTTTGCAAAAATGCTGGAGCGCGTGAAAACTGGCAAGGTGAAATCATCATGAGCACCCTGCGCACCACACCCGGCAAACTCACCGCCTTGGGCGTATTACTCCTTTTGCTCTTTTGGGCCTGGCCCGAAGCGCAAGCCCAGCAAGTACTGCCGGGCGTTACGGCCACGCCAGGCGCCAACGGCACCACCAACTACAGCGTGCCCATTCAAACACTGCTGTTTTTTACCTTCCTCAGTTTTTTGCCCGCATTGCTCTTGATGATGACGGGCTTCACTCGTATCGTGATTGTCATGTCGCTGCTGCGCATGGCATTGGGCACGCAAAACTCACCGCCCAACCAGGTCATCATCGGCTTGAGCATGTTCCTCACCTTTTTCATCATGGCACCGGTGTTTGATCGCGTGTATGAAAACGCCTACCTGCCGTTTTCCAACAATGAAATCGAATTCCAGGAAATGACCGAAAGGGCCAGCGTGCCGATGAAAGACTTCATGCTCAAGCAAACCCGCGAACCCGATCTGGCACTTTTCATACGACTGGGCAAAGTAGAGAACGTCGAGAATCCCGAAGACGTGCCCCTGCGCGTCCTGATTCCGGCTTTCGTCACCAGCGAACTCAAAACTGCCTTTCAGATCGGCTTCATGATATTTCTGCCGCTTCTGGTCATCGACCTGATTGTGGCCAGCGTGCTGATGTCCATGGGTATGATGATGCTGTCGCCCATGTTGATCTCCCTGCCATTCAAGATCATGCTGTTTGTGCTGGTCGATGGATGGACCTTGCTGGTTGGCTCGCTGGTGGCCAGCTTCGAGACCTAAACTGAACTGAACTGAACTGAGCGTACAAACATGAACAGCCAAACCGTGTTGAATTTGGGCCAGTCTGCACTGGAAGTGATGTTGATGGTATCGGGCCCGCTGTTGGTGGTGGCCTTGGTGGTGGGTTTGCTGGTCAGCATTTTGCAGGCCGCCACGCAAATCAATGAAATGACCTTGTCTTTCATTCCGAAAATTCTGGGCATTTTTGCCACCTTGCTATTGCTTGGTCCCTGGATGCTGGCCACGCTGGTGGACTACACCCAGCGTTTGATCATGAGCATTCCGACCGTAATCGGCTAAGCATGGTCCCCATCAACGGCGAACAACTCGAAATCTGGATCGCCTCGTTTTTGTGGCCCTTTATCCGTATTCTGGCCATGCTGGCCACTGCCCCTGTGTTCGATAACCGCACCGTGCAACGCCGCACACGTGTAGGTCTTGCCGCACTCATTGCCATTCTCATGATGCCGCTGCTGCCGGCTCCCCCGGTGCTCAGTTCAGCACAAACCATTCCGGTTTTAATTCAGCAAATACTGATTGGTGTGGCCATGGGCTTTTCCATGCGGCTTGTGTTTGCCGCATTTGAAATGGCAGGCGACTTGCTCGGTCTGCAAATGGGCTTGGCCTTCGCACAATTCATTGACCCCGCACGCGGCACGCAAACACCACTCATCGGCAGTTTTCTGGGTGTACTGGCCATGCTGACCTTTCTGGTCATTGATGGTCACCTGTTGGTCATCGCCGCAGTGGTTCAAAGTTTCGAGTTGATTCCGATCAGTGCAAATCTTGCTGTGGTCAATAGCCAAAGCATTGCGATGGCCGGCAGCATCATGTTTATGCTTGCCCTGCAAATTTCATTGCCAGTCATGGCAGCTGTGCTAATCAGCAATATTGTGCTGGGCATTTTGGCGCGCGCAGCGCCACAACTGAATGTAATGTCGATCGGCTTTTCGATCACCATTGGTGTGGGCCTGTGGATTCTCTGGGTCAGCCTGCCCTACTTCATCGCTGGAATTGACGGCGCCATTGGCCGTCTCTTGAGTATTTCCGTGTTGAACACGGGCTGATCATTCCAGAAAAAAATCGGTGTCAACCGTGCAATCCTTGCCGGTCAGCGGGTCGCTTTTGCGGCCTGACGAATGCGACAAATGGTAGCGGATCACCTCCATCAGCTGCTCGACTTCAAACGGTTTAATCAGGTAATCATTGGCCCCCAAGGCAAACGCCTGTTGTAAATCACTGGCATCGCTGCGTGCACTCAACAACACAAAAGGCAACTTCTTGAAGTGCGTATCGCCACGCACTGCGCGCAACAAATCAAAGCCATCCATATTGGGCATCATCAAATCGCTCACGATCATTCTGGGCAAAGCCGCATCGTGTACGCGGCACTCCAGCAGCAAGCGCAAGGCCTCTTGTCCATCGTGGGCCTCCATCACATCTAGCCCGCTCAATTGCAGCAACTGCGAAAGATTACTCAGGATGGTCAAGTCATCCTCTACGATCATGACGCGCGGCATGCTTCCTCCTTCAGGGATGGCAGATCAACACACAACCAGTGGCGGTTGCGGCGGTTCTTGATCATGATGCGCCCATTGATCAAACGGATCACCCGCTTGGTCAACAGCAAAGTGAATGGCAAACACTCCCCCTTGAAGGGCACCACGGTTTCTTCATCGTGCGCAGGCTCGAGCTGTCCACCCTTGATCATCCAGGCGGGCCACTCCAGCAACTCAATACACAAATTCAAAGTGTGATCAGTGGGCATCTTGATAGTCAATTTGCCAGCATGTGACTCTTTGCTTTCCGCAAACGACAACATTTGCCGCATGGCTTGGGTAAACACATACTCATCGGAGTAAAACACAAACCTGTCCAAGCTGGGGTGCAGCTCATACTCCAGCCAGTGCTGACCATGCCTTCGGCGCTGCTCAAACGAAGAAAACTGGCAAAACACTTTTCGTACATCCAGCTGTGCAATGTTTAAATGGTTGCGTGTGAAATTGGCACCCATGAACATCAGGGTTTCATCCACCAAGGCACGCAACGAACGCAAAGCACCACCAATTTGATCGATGTAATGCAAGGCCGTTTCCGTGTTCACCGGGTCTTTCTGAAGTGAACTTTCCAGCAATGCTTTGGCTGATCCAATCACCGTCATCGGCGTTCGAATTTCATGCGAGAGATAGGATACAAACTGGGATTTTCGGGAAGACAACAAGGACTCCTCATTCAACTCCTCCCGAATGGAAAGCTCCAGGTCCATTTCCTCAGTTCGATCGTGAATAATACCCACAGCTTTGCTGGGCAATCCGTATGCATTCTTCACAGCCACCAAGTGAATTTCAAGCTTCAACAAAGAACCATACACAGTGGCATAACGCACCTGTACTGCCGTGCTGGGCAAGTTGGCCGTGAGGCAAGCCTGCAGGGCTGAATCCAGGCCCTTGATGTCTTCGCTTAGGATGCCAGATCGCCAGGCCTTAGCCGAGATTGCAGACTGCGCCTGCTCATCAAAACCAAACAAACGTCGCCAGGTTGAACTGAACACCACAATTTCCTGTTCAATGTCCCACTCAAACACACCATCTTCAAGCGTGGCCACCGCAGCTACCAAACTGTCAACCGACATTTCATGGTCCTGCTGAACCGTTTCAATTGATTTTTCCAGCTGTTCAATGCGGGTTCGTTCCAATTCCAGTTTCTCGGAGGCATTGGCCACTTGCTCCAAGGCGTCTTGCTTCATGACCTGCAGTTTTTGGTTGTCAGCACGCAAAACCTGCACTGATTTGTCGAGCAGCACATAGACGTAGCAAATCAAGACTGAAATCATCAGCAAAGCGAAAAAGCTGATGAATATTTCGAACCCGGCCCATCCTGTCCATAGTCCGTACCAATCCGCATGTTCGGGGCCATCGTTTACGTGCACAAAACCAATCAGACTGAGTGCAATCATCTGGTTCAAACCCACAATCCCGAAAATGTAAATCATCCGGCTTTGAAGTGGCTTGGATTTTCCCACCGAGGTTTCGTGGGCAAACCGGCTAAGCAAGCCCATGCACACAAAAAGAAACAGGTACATGGTGATCAAACCCAGCCAACGCACATCCAGTATTTGATGGTTGTTGGGAATAAAAATGAACGCCATGTGGATTAGAAACTGGATCAGAATGCCCAGCGACGTAAACAGCAACATGAACAGTTTGGCTGCACCCTTGGCCGACTGCACCAAATAGTCCACATACAGAAACACCGCAATACACACCACAAAAGTGAGTACGGTTCCCGAAATACTGAACAGGGCGTCTTTGGCGGAAGGCAGGGTTAAACCCACAAACGCCGAGGCAAAAAACATGGAAATCACATAAAGGGTAATGAGTACCCCTCGTCGAATCAGGTAGTGGCTATTGGCAATCAGGGGCGGGTTTTTGATTCGAACTTCCACGCCCACGGTCATGGCCAGCAGGGACGCGAAAAAGCCAAAGGCCAATCCGGAAAGATGGGCCTCTGAGATTGCAGCTGCTGCGAATGCAAAGTCCTCCACCAACCAATTCATGAAATGCACCGCCCCTGATTCGATGTATGCAGCTTGTTGCTGATTTATTTATTGAATAGTGACACCCGGCAAGAACTTGCAAGGCATTCGCACAATTTAACAACTTGGGGTGATACACCTATCCCCCCAATCGGGGTAGCTAGGGGTGAAACCTGCTGCGGATACTACTTATTGTGAAAATTGCACCCAAAACAAAGGCGCTGAACATGCCCACCGCGCCCTCGTAGACGGTACTCGGAAAGCCATAAAACTTCCAAGCCACTGTGGCCATCACGCCGGTACTTGACATGCACAACATCGCCAACGAGTTTAATTTTGCACCGAGTACCTGCCAAATCAAAATGGGCACAAACGCGGCTCCCAGTGTACCCCAGGCCCACACCACGAGTGAGAACACACTTTGCTCGCTCCACAAGCCAATACCCAAGGCAAAAAGTGTGGTGAAGCCCGTGGCAGCTTTCAGCAACCATCGGTTCTCGGATGGATTTCGGGGTAAATCTTGTGTCAGGGCTGAAGAACACGACAGCACCAGCGAATCGGCCGTGGACATGGTGGCTGCGAAAATACCCGCCAACATCAACCCGGCCAACCAGGGTGGCAACAAATCCCGCGCCATATTGGGCAAAGCCATTTCAGGATCGAAACCCGTGCTTTCACCAAAATAAAGACGACTAAGCAAGCCCACTGCGGTTGCAAAACTATAGAACAAAAGGTAGTAGCTGTAGTACCACCACCGCACCTGGTTCATTTGACGGGTATTTTGCAAAGCCAGAAAACGGCTGACGATGTGTGGTTGGCCCAAGGCGGCAGCCCCAGCAAACATCCAGCCCACCACAAAAGCCAGAGGGCCTATGAAACCCGGTACATCGAGGTTGGTGGGGCTTGGATTCAAAAAGCCATCAATGGCACCGGCTTGTTGAAATACCGCCTGCAAACCACCCAAATGATTCACCGCTGCAAGCAGCAACACCACCATGGACACCACCATCAACAGCGATTGAACCGCATCTGTCCAAATTGAGGCGCGCATGCCGCCTGCAATGCTGTAAGCAATCACGACCAAGGCCACCATGCCCATGCCAATGGCCATGGGAATATCCAGCATGCCTTCCAACGCCTTGCCTCCCGCCGAAATTTGGGCGGCTGCGTAGGTGCTCAAAAAGGCAACACTGACCAAGGCGGCCAACACTTGCCAGCTGCGGTTGCGGGTGTCGCCCCAACGGGCCAACAAACTGATAATGCCATTGGCATGCACGCGTTCAGCTTCATCGCGCATGCGTTCATGTGCAACTTTCGAGCCGATCAAATCGCCTGCAATCCAGCCCACCATCAGCCACACCGATTGAATACCCACCGCGTAGGTATAGCCGATCAGGCCGATGAACATGTAACCGGAATTGTTGGTGGCCACCGCCGACAGGCCGACCAGCCATGGGGGCACACTGCGACTGGCCACGAAGTAATCGGCCGCGCTTGCCTTGGCCTGGCGTGCTGAACTTAAACCGATCAGCAACACCAGGGCAAGGCAAATGAAAAAGCTTGCGCCCAAATTAAGCGGGCACCTGCAAGGTCAATGGCTCAATGTGTCGAGCGGCCAGAAATTCTGGCCGTGGAGCACCTGCCGCGTACGGCGAGTTCAGCGCGTTGCTGACTGCGTTGTACACATAAAACAGGTTGGCACGCAAATGGTCGCTGGTGTTTTTGCCGGCACCGTGCATCACATTGCAATCAAACAGCAACACCGAACCCGCTGGTGCAACCACTTCCTGCACACCACCGTTTTCTTCCAGCAAGTCGAGGAACAATGCAGGTGGCTTACCTACTGCCTGTTTTTTGAATGCCTCCCGATAACCTTGGGTGTCGGGTGTTTCGCCAGGGCAAGCCACGAAAGTCTTGTGGCTGCGTGGCATAAACTTCAAAGAACCGTCGGCAGAAATTTCGTCGGTCAACAGCACGGTGGCACTAATGGCGCGCATGCCGGGCATGCCGTCCTCTGCATGCCAGGTTTCAAAATCACTGTGCCATTCAAAGCCGCTGCCATATTGCGGGCTCTTGAAGTTCAAGCGCGACTGGTGAATGTAAACAGAGTCGTTCAACAGAAACTGCACCACTTCCAGCATGCGCTGGTTACTTGCCGTGTCTTTCAGCAAACCTTCCATGCCGTGAATACCAAACAAGGTACGCAGTTGCTCACTGTCCGTTTCCTTGATCAGCTGGCCAGCGTGGGTTTGCGCACAGTTCTTGCTGACACGCTCGGCGGCTGCGCGCAGCTCATCCAGTTCATGTGCTGAAAATACATCGGTCAACACCAGGTAACCATCTCGTTCAAACTGCTCCACCTGCGCCTGGCTTAAGGGCGAGTCTTCAGTCCACTCGCCGTGAACCACTGGCTCAGTGCGTCGAATCAAGGCACCCTCAGACTTGTCACGTGTGGGGTATGGATCTCTTACGGCTGAAACAATCATTGTGTTTTGCCTCCTTTGTCTTTATTCGGCCAGCGCAGGATACGCGCCGGTTTCGTCATGAACTTCCGCACCAGTCACGGGTGGGTTGAACACGCAGGCCATGATCATGGGCTCGTCGAATGCACGCAGAATATGCGGGTCGTGCAAGTTCAAGGCGTACATGGTGCCCGCCTCAATCGGGTACACCTTGCCATCAATCTTGCTTTCAATTTCGCCCTTGCCACTGACGCAATACACGCTCTCAAGATGGTTCTTGTAATGCATGTGCAATTCCGCCTTGGCGTGAATGGTCGTGATGTGAAAGGAAAAGCCCATTTTGTCGTCACGCAGCAGCATGCGGACACTGTCCCAACCCTTGGAATGAATGTGCTTTTCCGTGTCTTGTACTTCGCTGAGTTTTCGGACAATCATGCTTTCACCTTTTTGCTGTTGGCTTCTTTCTCGGCCTTGGCACTAATCACCGCCACGGCTTTTTCCAGAATGGCCAAACCTTTTTTCAGGTCTTCCATTTCGATATTCAGGGCGGCAAACACTTTCACCACCTGCCCATCGTTGCCACAGGTTTCAATAATCATGTGGTGCTTGAAACATTCAGCCACCACCTCGTCGGCCAAGGTACCGTTTTGCATTTCAATGCCCTGCATCATGCCGCGGCCTTTGACTTGCACGGTGATGTTGTCGTTCGCCTTCAAAATACGGTTCAAACTTTGGTTCACCACCTCGGCACGCTGCGCAATGCCACGCTCGAATGCCGGGTTGGCCCAGTACTTTTCAAGTGATGCTGCAGCAGTAATAAATGCATGGTTGTTGCCGCGGAAAGTGCCGTTGTGCTCACCGGGCTTCCAGAAATCAAGGTCGGGGCGAATCAAGGTCACAGCCATGGGCAGGCCCATGCCTGACAATGATTTGGACAGGCAGATCAAATCGGGCTCAATGCCCGCTTCCTCAAAGCTGAAGAAAGAACCTGCGCGGCCAACACCGGCCTGAATTTCATCCAGAATCAACATGGAACCCGCCTTGCGAGTCACCTTGGCCAGGTTTTTCAGCCACTTCATGGAGGCCGGGTTCAAACCACCCTCGCCCTGTACGCCTTCTACAATCACTGCAGCCGGTGCGTCTTGGCCACTCGACTTGTCGGTCAGCATTTTTTCAAGGTACTCGGTGGTGTCTACACCTTCACCCATGTAACCGTCATAAGGGTAACGGTCTACGCCACACAGCGTTGAAGCCGATGGGCTGCGGTGGTGGGTGTTGGCCGTACAGGCCAGTGCGCCCTGGGTCACACCATGGAAACCGTTGGTAAAGGCAATTACCTGCTTGCGCCCGGTAATTTTGCGGGCTAGCTTGATTGCTGCCTCAACCGAGTTGGTGCCTGTGGGGCCAGTAAACTGAATGCGGTACTGCATGCCACGTGGCTTCAAAATGTGGCGGTTAAACGCATCAATGAACTTGGCTTTTGCAGCGCTGTGCATATCCAGACTGTGGCCAATGCCGTCGTCCGCAATGTAGTCAAGCAATGCCGATTTCATCTCTGGATCGTTGTGCCCGTAGTTCAACGAGCCTGCCCCAGACAGGAAATCGAGATAATCCTGACCATTCATGTCGGTCATGTAGCTGCCCTTGGCCCGCACAAACAAAGTTGGAAAGCTGCGGCAATAGCTGCGCGCTTCTGACTCGTTTTTCTGGAATGTGCGAATTTTGCTCAGGGTTTGAAAGTCGATTGACTTGCTTGAGTCACTCATTGTTGTACTCCTTGAGTTGGCAAGGCGATTTCCACCAACACCTCGGTGTTGTGTCGACCGCCAAAGTGAGACTGTTCTTCAAACCAGTCTCGTGAAGACAAATCGCTGCCCCAATCGCGGGCCAGTGATTTGAAAAGTCCCCATGACGCCGCATTGTCGGGCGTTATGGATGTGTGAATTTTTGAAATCCCGCTTTGCTGGGCCACCACCCAGTTAATGAGTTTCTTGCTCAGGCCAAGGCCTCGGGCTTTCTCGCCCACTGCCACTTGCCAGACAAAAAAAGTGTCTGCGTGCTTGGGTGGAATGTAGCCAGACACCCAAGCAACAGGCTCACCATGCAAGGTCGCCACAACACAAGTTGAAGCAAAATGACTGCATTGCAACAGATACAAATAATGGGAATTCAGGTCGAGAGGCTTGCAAGCATCCACGAGGTCGAACACGGCAGTGCCGTCTTCAAGCACGGGATGTCGCAAAACGACATCATCTTTGGACATTTGGATGAGATGGTTCTGTTATTGGCAGACCCATTTGCTATTAAAAAATAAACTACTTCTCATCCTTTCGTAAAAGCTCATCATTGCGCACCAACGCGATAAAGAGTTTTTATGAAAGAACAAACCAATAATAGTTTATTTTATAAATTATTGCAAACATTGATCAAACCTTAACCAACACCTCCAAGAACGTTAAATTTGGTGGGATTGCTCTAAGCGTAGGAAATTCCAACTCACCGGACCGGTTAATCACTACAATTCATCAAAATGAATTAAATCACCGGGTTAGCGAGCATGGACAGCACCTTACAAGATTCACTTATTTCGCTTCGCCGCATTATTCGCGCCACCGAATCGGGCGCCCGAGAGCTGGCCAAAAAAGCAGACATGGCCACCTCTGAGCTGTTGACATTGCAATCAGTGGCCGACAACCCTGGCATCTCCCCCGGTGAGCTGGCCAAGTCGCTCAGCCTGTCTCCTGTTACCTCCACAGTGATTCTGCAAAAACTGGAAAGCCGTGGCTTGATCGAGAAAATTCGCAGCACTGTGGACAAACGCAGACTTGAAGTCGTGCTGACAGAAAAGGGCAAACACGAAGTCAACGATGCTCCTTCCAGCCTGCAAACCCGCTTCGCTGAGCGCTTCGGACAACTTCAAAGTTGGGAGCAGCATTTAATTGCTTCCGTGCTGGGCCGGGTGACTACCTTGCTGGGCGCAGAGGCCATCGACGCCTCGCCCATTCTCGATGTGGGCGAGATTGACAAGGCTGTCAAATAAGAATTGACTTATTGTTTAATATTTTGAATAATTGTTTCCAATTTACAACAATTAACACTTTCTGGGTTTGACCGGTTTACATGTTTGATTTAAGCGCATTTTTTAGACGTAACAGGAAAGTATTGTGGTTCGTCATTGCAGCATTCATGGGAACCTTCATTTCAATACAAATCAGCAAAGCCTTGGCCACGCGCGATTCCAACTACGGCGAGATCGCGGAATGCACCTACGTGCACCAGGCTCCCGAGCTTCAAACCCCAGCCAATCCACAAAAGCTGAGCAGCACCTACTGCCCAACGAAAGGCTGATCATTTGAAGTCACAGTGTTGCAACCAACACCTGGTTTTTCCCGGTTTTCTTGGCCTGGTACATCAGTTGGTCGGCCCGGGCCAACAGCTTTTCAAGGCTGACGTCCTCAAAAGCAAGCACCTGCAGCACACCCACGCTGGCTGACACCGGCAAATCGGGGCAAGTGTAATCAATTGCTTCGGCAATTGCTGCCCGAATACGCTGCCCTAAATTTTCTGCCATTTCCTGCCGACTGTTGCCCAAACTTAGCACCACGAACTCATCACCAGACAGACGATATACCTTGTCCTCGGCTCGTAACCGAACCGACAGCTTTGTGCTGATGCGTTTGAGCAACTTGTCGCCCACGGCATGGCCAAGGGTGTCATTGACCATTTTGAAATTGTCGAGATCAAGAAAAGACAGCACAAACGGGTCTTTGGCATTGAGCATGCGCCACACGGCGGCCTCCAGCGCTTTGCGATTCAAGCTGCGGGTCAAGGGGTCGGTCAGGTTTTCCTGACGTAGCGATTTTGAGCTGGCCTGAATTTTTACACTCACCCCGTAAAACTGAACGGGCAACACCAGCAACAAAAAGAGATTGGCATACACCAGCTCAAGGTGGCCCTGCCAGTAGGGCACAAACAAGGTCAGGCCCAACACAATCGCGATACCCAAGCCAATATGGCAAGCCAACATACAAGGGCCGTATCGAATGCCTCGGATTAAAGCCACAACAGCAATCAAGGGGGACACTGGCGCCAGGAATTCAGCAGCAACCGCCAGGCCCCAACCAATCAGTGGAAGGTCGATGCAGTAACTGGGTAGCTCGATCTTCTCCCAGTGTCGTTCGCGATTGGAAATTAACCAGGATTGCACCCAGGCCAGGTGAAAATAAACACCCAGAGCAATCATGAACACCATGCGGGCACTGCTGCCGACAATGGCACCGCCTGGCGCAAGAAAGAATACGATGAGAAAGGAAAGCCCGGCGAAAGCCATTCTCTGCCGGGCGCGAGAGGCACTGTCTGAGATATCGAGGACGTATTTTAGTTTTAACATGCGGTTGAGATATCTCATGGTGCCCCACTGGAAGAATATCCCCCCAGTGGGTGTGTCAGCTCATGATCTCAGTGACGCATCAATACCTTCCAGTTCCAAGAAGTTGCTTAGGCGACTGCTGCCGCAGCGGCTTCTTCCAGGTCGGTGGGAATATCGAAATCCAACAAACGCTCGACATTCAACACCAGCACAAACTCGTCGTCTACCTTGCCAATACCGCGCAAGAAGTCGGTTTTCACACCCGCACCGAACTGCGGTGGTGGTGCAATAAACTCGGCACCAATGTCGACCACGGCATTCACCGCATCCACCATGAAGCCAACCACTTGCGTTTCCTCGGCCATTTGCGATTCGAGAATCACAATACAAGTGCGGCGGTTGATGGTGGTTTTGCCTTGCCCAAACCGGGCACTCAAATCCACCACTGGCACCACAGAGCCGCGCAGGTTGATCACACCACTGATGCATTGCTGCATCATAGGCACCACGGTGATTCGTCCAAATTCGATAATCTCTTTGATCCGGAGAATTTCCACCGCCAGCTTTTGCCCATGTACCTGAAAGGTCAGGTACTGGTGGCTGGCGCTGTCACTCTCCATGGCCTTGGCCAATTGCTCATTGACATTGCTCATGGTGAATGCCCCTATTAAAAGTCGTCGAAACTGTCGAAACCGTTTGCTCCGCTCGGGCTGCTGGCCTTACCTGGCGCTGGCTTGCGCTCGGCATGGCTGGCACCACGGGCGGTTGATCGGCCTGTGCCTGTGTCAAAGAAACTCATGGCTGTGTTCAACATGCTGGCTTGGCCACTCATTTCCTCGGCTGTGGCAGCCAGCTCTTCAGAAGCCGCTGCATTCTGCTGGGTTTGCTGATTCAAGCTCATCATGGCCTGGTTAATTTGCGCCACTCCATTGGTTTGCTCGTTCGATGCAGCCGTAATTTCCTGCACCAGGTCCGAGGTGCGGTTAATCGCGGGCACCATTTCCTGCAACAGGCTGCCTGCACGTTCGGCCTGCTTCACGCTACTGCTGGCCAGGTCGCCAATTTCCTGTGCAGCCACCTGACTGCGCTCAGCCAACTTGCGAACTTCCGCCGCAACCACTGCAAAACCTTTGCCGTGTTCGCCGGCTCGGGCTGCTTCAATGGCCGCGTTCAAGGCCAACAGGTTAGTTTGGTACGCAATGTCATCCACAATGCCAATTTTGTCGGCAATCGCTTTCATGGCATTCACGGTTTCAGTCACCGCGCGACCACCCTCTTTCGCCTCTTCAGCGGCCTTGGTCGCAATTTGATCGGTCACTCGGCTGTTCTCGCTGTTTTGCTTGATCGAGCCCGCCATTTCTTCAATGCTGGCAGATACCTCTTCAACACCGGCAGCCTGGCTGCTGGCGCCTTGCGACAAGCTTTGTGAAGTCTTGGAAATCTCGCGTGCGGCATTGGTCAATGAATCTGCGTTGCCGCGCACTTCCTGAATCACATCGCTCAAACGATCAATGGTGGTGTTCACATCGTCTTTCAACTCACCGAACAGGCCTTTGTAATTTGCTGTGATTTTTTGGGTCATATTGCCGTTGGCCAGCAACTTCAGCACGCGGCCCACGTCTTCCATGCCACTTGATGTGGTGCTCAACAAACCATTGACGCTCAACGCCAGATTCTTGAAGAAACCTTCCTTGTCATTCTCGCGAATGCGTTCGCTGAAGTCGCCGTCACAGGCGCGGCTCACTATTTCGGAAATCTCATTCTGAATGGCCACTTCTGCGGTTCGGTCTTTCCATTCCACAACATAGCCAAGACGCGTTCCGTTGTCGTCATCGATCGGATTAACAATCAAATCAAATGTGCGGCCACCCACTTTCAGCTGAGTCTTGTGGGTACTCTTCAGGTTACCCAGCATGCCGCGCTGATGCGCAGGGTTCTTGTGGAATACATCGATGTTGGTGCCAATAATTTTGCCCGCATTGAAATTGGGCAAGTCTTTCCGAATGTCGGATTCAGCACGACGCAACATGTCAGTCAAAGACGCATTGCCATACACAATGTTGAATCCGGCATCGGCCAACATCACGTTCACCTCTACGTTTTCCAGACCGCCCAGGGCACGCCGGTTGAATGTGGCGCGCAATGTTGCTTGTGTGATGTCTGTTGCAAACTTGACCACTTTGAAGGGTTTGCCGCTCTGATCCATGATGGGGTTATAACTGGCTTCAATCCAGACCTCTTTGCCGCCCTTGCCAATGCGTTTGTACTGGCCTGCATCGTATTCACCACGGCCCAGTTTGTCCCAGAAGTGGCGGTACTCAATCGTGCTGCTGACTCCAGGCTCAGCAAACATGCTGTGATGCTTGCCCTTGATTTCATCCAGTGTGTAACCCACAGCCCTCAAGAAGTTTTCATTGGCATGAATGATCGTGCCGTCCAGCTTGAATTCAATCATCGCCTGGACTTTACTCACTGCCGTCAGCACCGACTCCGCCTCACTTAATTTCTTCTGCAAGACCTCTACAGCCTCGGCCTGCTCAGTCAATTGTTTTTTATTGAAAAGATCAAAAGCGCCCATGTTCGTTTTCCTTTGTAAAATTACGCGTCGGCCTGCTCAAGGCTTTGGCTTGGAACTGCCGGTTGTTCAATGGCATGCCGGCTGAATTCCAGCTCCGCCGTTTTTGTTGAAATGCTGCTTACTTCCGTGATCAATTTCGGTACATCAATGATCAGGGCCACGTCACCGTTGCCCATGATGGTGGCCCCGCTGATTGCCCTGTTTTGTTCGAACAGATTGCCCAAGGGCTTGATCACTGTTTGTGATTCACCGTGCAGGTAATCGGCCACGATGCCAGCTCGTACGCCACCAAAACTCACCACAATGATGTTTTCGCGCTTGGGACGCTTGGCATTGGGGTGGAATACTTTGCGAAGTCGTACACACGGCAGGAATTCGCCGCGAAGATCGTAGTGAATGTCCATGCGGTCCTCTGTACCCAACGCATCGACAGGCAGTTCAAGGCATTCACGCACATACGAAAGCGGAATCACATACACCGATCCGCCCACACCGATCATGAAGCCATCGATAATCGCCAAGGTCAGCGGCAATCGAATCTCGAACGTACAACCATTGCCTGGCCGTGAACGCACCTGCACTGAACCGCGCAGGGCTTCAATGTTTCGCTTCACCACGTCCATGCCGACACCACGACCGGAAATGTCGGTCACCTTGTCTGCAGTGGAAAATCCCGGTGCAAAGATCAGCATGTTGACTTCGGTATCGCTCAGCGTTTGGTCGGGCGTAACGATGCCCTTCTCAATCGCTTTCTTTAAAATTTTCTCGCGTGCCAGCCCACGGCCATCGTCATTCACTTCAATCACAATGTGTCCACTGTCGTGATACGCATTCAGTTGCAGCTTGCCTGTAGCAGGCTTGCCAGCGGCCACACGCTCTTCCGGTGTTTCAAGCCCATGGTCCAGTGCATTGCGCACCAGGTGCATCAGGGGGTCGCCAATTTTTTCAACCACTGACTTGTCCAGCTCGGTGTCTTCACCTGAAATTTCCAGTTGAATCTGCTTGCCCAAACCCATGGCGGTGTCGCGAACCACACGTTGAAAACGCTGGAAGGTTTCGCCAATTTGCACCATGCGCAGGCCGAGTGCACCATCGCGAATTTCTTCAATCAAACCAGCCACGGCACTGGTTGATTCCAGCATGGCAGTGTGGTTCAAATGTTTGGCTTGTTCTACAGTGCCGGCGTTGGCAATCACCAACTCGCCCACGAGATTGATCAACGCATCCAGCTTGTCGGAAGGCACTCGAATAAAGGAACTCACCGGTGTGGCCTTGCCTGTTGCCTTTGACTTTCCAGAAGCTGTGGTAACCGCATTGCCTGTGACTTCCATCACTTCAGGCAACGCTTCTTCCTGTGGTCTCGGAAAGCCTGCTTCCTGCAACAATTCAGCAGCGCGTGCTGCACCTTCAGGCAGTGCACTGACCAGCGCGTCCCATTGCTCAGGGGTGCAACTGTGAGAAAGAATGCGAACCCGGCTTTCTTCAGTCAAAAACTCAAACGCATCTTCAATACCAGCCTGGCCTTTGGCGGTCACAAAGCGCAGTTCAAACCCCAGGTAACACGACTCTGCATCTAAGTCAGCAAAACTGGGTAGCGCGTCCAGCACAGGGATTACGGCTTGTAACTCGCCGTACGTTTCCATGTATGAAAAAATGGGTGCAGGATCAAAGCCATCGCACAAAGTGCTGCGCCCCAGCCGTACCGATACATGCCAGGTTTGCTCGGTGTTATTCACCTCAAGCGGCCTTGATGGCTGGATAGCGTCTGGTTGGTCTTCTTGCAAAAGGTAGGCTTTTAAACGGGCAGTCAAGCCCGCCTGCGCAACAGCCATGTCGGGACTGACATGCTCAGCATCGCCACCGGCCTCTATACAGTCCACCAGTTCTGAAATGTGATCGCGACACTCCAACACCAGCGTGCTCATGTTCGCGTCAAATCCGATTTCTGAATTGCGCACGCGATCCAGCACGGTTTCAAGGTCGTGCACAAAGTGCGTAATCACCAGCAGGCCAAAAACTCCTGCACTGCCTTTGATGGTGTGCGCAGCACGGAAGGCCGCATTCAACACTTCGGTGTCGTTGGGGTTTTGCTCCAGCTGCAGCACATAGCTTTCTACTTCAGCCAGCAACTGCCGTGCTTCGGTGAAAAATATGCCGCGCGAGGCATCAAGGTCCAATTCAAAGGCCATGCCTCAGTTCTCCAAAAAACCAGCGTTGATCCAGGACTGAACACCCAGGCGCGCAGCCTTCATGGCCACTACCTCGGAAGGTTTGGTCCAATGAACACGCAAGTTCACTGCGGGGTCGTTTTGAATGGTCACCAACATTTGCATACCCGCCGTGTCCACTTCCTGGCAATTGCTCAAATCAAGCACCACTGAAATTCCTTGATTCAAGGACTGACGAATCACCTCAACCAGGCCCGCACAGTCTGCAATCGTCAAAGTGTCCAAAGCCACTTGCGTGTGTTTACACGTTGCGATGCTGTTTTCCATGTCGTTCTCAAGTTCTTCTTGCATGATCAGTTCGCTGTGCATGTACATTCTCCCTGTGGCTTCACGCCACCAATTTGTTCACTGCTGCAATCATCTGTTCCGGTTTGAACGGCTTCACCATCCATGCTTTCAGACCTGCGGCCTGCCCTTCACTTTTCAGCTTGTCATCCGATTCCGTGGTCAGCATGATGATGGGCACGAACTTGTAAGCCGCCATCTTTTTGACTTCGCGTACAAAGGTCAAACCGTCCATGTTCGGCATATTCAAGTCGCTCACGATCAGGTTGATTTTTCGACCATCCAGCTTGGTCAATGCGTCTTTGCCATCACATCCCTCCACCACATCAAAGCCCTGACTTTTCAGGGTCATCGATACCACTTGGCGCAGGGAGGTGGAGTCGTCCACAATCAATACGGTTTTGCTCATACAGGTTCTCGTTCTCGGATGTTTAGAAAAAAGTCAGTTCATCGCTGCTGGCAGCGGGCTTGGCAGTAGCGCTGGCGCTGCCTTTGCCGCTGTGGTTCACACGCTCTTCGGCCATGGTGTATTTGCGTTCAAGTTCATGCATCAGCGCGGCCACGTTCAAGGCCTCCAGGCCCGTATTCAATTGGCTTTTCACCTGGCTCAAGCTGTCTTGCACATGCCCAAGAATTTGAGACACACGGTCTTGAAACTGAAAATGCACCACTGCGTCGTTCAAACTGGAGGAAACCTGATTGGTGTTGGCGATAATCTGCTCGCTGGCTTGGTGCAGAGGTACGGTGACTTGCTCGAATTGCTCCACTACACCACTCAAGGTTTCACTGGCCTGGCTGAGTACCTTTTCATCACTGCTTTCCATGCGCGCGGCACCGTCGCCCGCTTTTTTTGCAGCTGAGGCAATCAGTTGCACCCGCTCGCGAATCTTCACACCGGTCTCAGCAGACAACATCGAGAGCTTGCGAACTTCGTCGGCAACAATCGAAAAGCCTCGGCCATCTTCACCGGCCCGGGCTGCCTCAATGGCGGCATTCAGCGCCAGCAGATTGGTGCGCGCAGCCAGGTTCTCGACGGATGCAGCCATCTTGGCCAACTCTTCTGTCGAGGAAATAAAGCCTTTCACCTCTTGCATGATGGTGGCCTTCTCATCGAATGAATTTCGAATGCTGCTCAACATGCCATTGAGGCTTTGTGCCACGTGGTCCGCCAAACCATTGCCGCTGGCGGTGTTACCCAAAACATGCGCGGCACCTGCAGCCACGCTCACGATGTCATTCAGCTTGCTGTGAATTTCGGAGAAGGCTTCGGCCAGGTTCACAATGCCCATTTCCATCTGCGAATTCGCAGTGCTCAGCTGGCTGTTCAGCGTGGGCACCCACATGTCAGCCAAATGACCCAACTCTGCTTTTTCAACGTCTGTTTTGCTCAACTCGGTCACTGTTGAAGACAAGGCATCAATTTCTGCCTGCAAGGCAAGTTGCTGCTTCTTGCCCATTTCATGAATGGCCAACGCACACAACAACAGCGCGGCGCTGCCAAAGGCCAGCGGCCACACACTGTTTTGAATGAATGCACCCAACACCAGAATTCCGACTGATGCGGCAATCAAGCCCATGGGCATCAAAGCCTGGTAGTGCAGTGCATTTTTATTGTGTTTTTTCATGAACAGAAATTCCTATCAGTTGTTTGACTGGGCACACTGCGGGTTCAATGGGTGCGGGGGAAGACTCGAATGCCTCATACCATCCATTGCAAAAAGCGCCATGAACAGTGAGGTAAGCGGTGGCCACCCAGTGATGGAGAACTTGCAGGAATTCGATCAGGGTGCTGCGCATAAAGGCCTCCATAGGACCACTTTGTTAAACGCAGTGAACTTGAATATTTCACGCTTAAATAAAGTTTGCGCTGATACCCATGTGGGCAATAGGGAGAAAAGAAACGGAAAAGGGGGCCAATATTGGGTTAATGCACTTGGGGGAATGCTAAAAAAGGTTAACTGTGTGAACAAATGTAAAAAACCCGCTGCAGGAGCGGGTTTGGGGGAAATTCGCTGAGAACTTTATTGGGCTGCGGAAGGCCTTAATGTCATACCAAGGGGCCCTTTTATGGTGCCGTCCTCATTCAGATCGTAAATAGTGGTTTCACCATCGCTGGTGATTTTTACTTTTTTGTCTTCAACCACATAAGCAGCTTCGCGGGTTACACCCATGGTAGACACATATACCGTGCCGTTACCCTGAAACTCATATTTCTGCAAACCCAGGTCATCTTTGTAAACACCATCCAGGTTGTTACCACATGCCGTCAACAAACCGAGCAAACCCAGCATGATGCAAGCTTTATGAATGTTCATGCTTCAAATCCCCTATCTAGATCAAGCCGTCCAAAACTCCTGCAAGGCCTTGGCCGTGCGGATCGGAATTTCAACCATGGGCAAGTGCCCCACGCCGTCAAAAAGTAACACATCCGCATGAGGAATAATGGCCTGGTAGGTATAAGCGCCGGTGTAATGTACAAGTCGGTCTTCTTTGCCCCACATGATCAAGGTAGGCGCCTGTGTGGCGGACATGCCTGGGCCATTGGGGTTGGGCGCGTTCACGAACATTTGATGAAACAGGTGTCGGTTGACATGGCGGCGATTAATCAGGTCTTGCGCCATGACAGGGGCCAGGGCCAGTGCAATGGCTCGGTTGTGGATGGCCAGGCTCATCAGTGTGTGTGCACCAGCCAGGCTTTCAACAATCATTGGGTTACGACCTTCTTTCAAGCCGGCTTCAAATCGGGTGTGGTCACTACCCTTGCCGCCCGCCGGGTTCATCAAGCACAAGGTTCGAACCAGATTCGCATGCCGGCCCGCCAACAAGGCAGACACCAAACCACCCACGGAGTTACCTACCACATGGGCTTTGCCCGGCACATGGTTTTCAATCCAGGCAGCCACACGGGCCACTTGATCGTCCAGCCCATAGGGCACGTTGGCATTGAACTGGCTTTCTCCCCAGCCCGGCAAATCCAGAACAAACAAACGGTGCTGTTTCAACAGAAAGGGCACCAGTGACAACCAGTTTTCCTTATTCGATGCAAAACCATGCAGCAACACCACGGGTGTTCCTTCGGGGTTACCGCCCTCCAGCCACACCAGTTCATGATCAAGTACGGTGGCCTGCTGGCGTTTAAGGCCGGATAAACCTGCATGCAGCCTATTGATCAAAGGTACCGCACTGCGGTTTTTCCATTGGCGAATCTTCAGGCCATGTGGCGGACGAGCCAGGCTAAGGTACTTCGGAGCAACATCGTCTAGAAATGCAAGCTCAAGATGGTGCATTCCGGCGAACTCCGTGCCAGTGCTTACATTGCCCATGAATCATAACCTCCGGTGTAAATCAAACGTTTGTTTGTTTTATCGACTGTAACATCGAGTGATGTAAAGGTATGGGCATGATGCCGCGCTGTCAACGATAAAAATAGAGGGGTTTTTACTAATTCAGCGGCGAATTCAGTCTTCGTAGGGCTGTATGCCTGTGGCGTTCAGTAAATAGGCTGCGTCGCCAAGTTCGCTGCTGAATTTGCTTGCAGTCAACTCGCCCCAAACCCAGTAAGCCTGCATTGCGCCCACTGCAGGCTGAGGTTCGCTCAATTTGACATGAATGATCTGGTTGGCTGGTGGCGGCGGTGTGTGAATGCAGGCGCCAAAATACGGCACCAGCAAAAGTTCATCCACGCCCTTCTCGCTTTGCTCGATCGGGATGGCAAACCCAGGGATGCGCACCTTTTTTCCGGTGTAGGCAGGGTTTACCGGGGCATCATTCCAGGCCTTGCGCATTTTGTCGAGGGCCTCTTGGGCTTTGGGGTCGTTGTCCTGCAACTCAGCGATGTTCATGCCGCGAAATGCAGCCATCGGGTCCCAATCGGCGGGCATCAAATTGTCCCACTGCAATTCGGGAAATGCGGGGTCGAATACTGCAGCTTTCTTTCCGCCTTTGTCGGCACTGCCAGTGAGCCGGTCTCCAACAGCGTATTCGCTGTCAGTCGAGGCGGTTTCGCTTGAAAGTTGGGCCAGTGTTTGCTCCAGTTGGGTAGCACCCTCCGCATTTTGGGCAGGTTTGCCCAGAAACCAAGAGGCAAGGCCATAGCCCAGCGCGGTCAGTACCACCACCGCAACAACCATCACAATCACTTTGCCAATTTTCATGAACAACACACCTGCAAATTACTTGATTTCGAATCAATTTGTTTTGGGGTTTAACCCATCTTGCAACTGGTTTCGATAAGCCTGAAATGCAGGCACCAGTCCTAACAGGCTGCCAAAAGCAGCAAAGGCAACGACCGCCAACAAACCCGCGCCAAGTTCACCCACGCTCACGAGTTGCAAACCAAATTGTGCCTGAACCCAGGGCGCAAGTGCAGCACCGCACAGCGCAAGTGCCAATACACCCAAGGCAACCCCCACCCACATCACCAAAGCGCTTTCAAGAAACAACAAACCAAACACCGTGCGCGGCCCGGCACCCGTTGAACGCAACACGGCCAGTTCGCGCCTGCGCTGCCCGAGAGTCACCAGCATCACACTGGTCAGCCCCAATGCACTAACCACAGCCACCAGCGCTGCCACAAACAACAACACCCGCTCAACCACACCCACGGTTTGCCACAAGGTACTCAAGGCCACGCCTGGCAAAATCGCGCTAAGCGCAGCATCGGGCCTGTTTTCAAGTTCACGCTGCATGCGAAAAACACCCGCCCGGTTGTTCAAACCAATCAACACTGCGGTAACCGACTTGGGCTGCAAATTGAACTTGGTTACATATTCAGCCGGAATTTCAGCACCTGGTACTGGTACGCCAGCGGCCCAATCCACGTGAATGGCCTCCATGCCCGCCAGGCTGATGTGAACACTTTGATCCACCGGGGTGCCAGTGGCTTGCAACACACCCACCACAGTAAAAGGTTTGTCCGCATGACTGGGATCAGTTTGTTGAATTTGCATGCCGTGGCTTAATGCGATTTTGTCGCCCACCTTGTGATTCAAGCGTTTGGCTACCTCGGCGCCCAATACGGCTTCAAACAATACGGCGGCTGGTTTTCCAACGGTGTAGTCTTCAAAAGCCCGGCCCTGTGCAAACTGCAGATTTTGCCGTGCGCCGTACAAAAAACGGTCGAAATAAACGGCCTTGGTGCCCACCACGGCAAACCCTTGGTAAGAATCGCCCAGCGCAATCGGCAACGCCGACTTCACGCGGGGGTCTTGTTCCAACCGCTCGAACTCGGCGTAAGGCACATTGCGCGTGGCCTGGCCAATTCGAAACACGCTGTAGAGCAACAGAGAAACCGGGCTTGTTTGCGCACCGACAATCAAATCAGTGCCTGCCACTGCATTCGAAAAACTGGCCTTGGCACTTTGCCGGGCCAAATCAATGCCCAGCAACAGACAAGTCGAAGTGATCACACTGAGCAACAACAGCAACAGGCTGCCCTTGCGGCTCCAGGCGCTTCGACTGGCCAACAAAAAGAGTGTTTGAATCATGCTTGCCACTGCCCCATGTGCTGGCGTTTTGCGCAGTGCTGCGCCAAATTGGGATCGTGACTGACCAACAATACGGCCGTGTTTTGTTCAGCGGCCTGTGCTAGCAACAATTGAACAAACTGGGCTTGGTGGCCGGCATCCAGTGCTGAAGTGGGTTCGTCGGCAATAATCAGATCGGGCTGGCCGATCAAGGCTCGGGCAGCGGCCACGCGCTGCTGCTGCCCAACCGACAAGGTAGACACGGGTTGATCCAGATACTTGCCCATGCCCAGGCCGTTCAACAACCGCTCAGCGGCCTGCCGCACAGTGCCAGCTTGCGCCATGGCGTTTTGCTTGCGGCGCTTTGAAAACTTGCAGGGCAAAGTGACGTTGTCCAGCACACTCAAATAACTCAACAAATTGAATTGCTGAAACAGAAAACCAATGTGATCCACCCGAAGCGAATCGCATCGGCTGGCGGACAAAGCGCTGAGGTTTTGACCCATCAAACTGACATGGCCGCTTTGTGGCAACAACACGCCGGCCATCAAGTTCAGCAAGGTGCTTTTTCCACTGCCACTGTTACCTTCCAGAAACACAGTGTCCCCGGCCTGCATGGAAAACTCTGGAATTCTTAGTTCAAATCCGCTGCTTGCGTATTTGAATACAAGATTGTTGCAGTGGAGTACTGCCAAGGTCATTGCACCACCAATGTGCTCTGTTTGGGGGTGAGGCTTGCGCCAACCTGTCCCTTCGGAAACAAGGCCTGCACTTCAATTTTTTCGAATCCGGAAAACTGTCGAAAGACGCGCACATCGATCACCTTGAGTTTGGCAGGCTGCTCGCATTCGAATTCATAAGAGGCCCGAAAGTCGGAATGCCCGCTGGCATCCTCGTGATGCTGATGATCATCTGCCGCACCATGGGAGTGGGGATTCAGAATTTCAGAGTACAACTTGTGACCAGTGCGTTTGCACTGTGCTTCGGGTGAAAAGGCAAACAGGCCATTGGCTTTCAGCAATGAAACTACCCGACGGGCCTTCACCTTCTCAGCATCTGTTTTGGGCGCTCGTTCAAACCCCAACACATTTTCAAGCGGGGAAGACAGGCTGATGAACAGGCCGTTGCCATCCTGAACAATTTCAAGTTCGCCCTGGCCATGTACATGTGCAGCATCATTGTGTCGACTGCTGGCCTTTCCATGATCGTGCGAATGGCCATCGCTGCCATGCGCCATGGCAGTGGTAGCAAACAACGCGGCTACGGCAGTAGCGGCAAGTTTGCCCCACACGGTTTGAGCTGCGAAATTTGTCATGAATGTCCCTTTGTTGTATTTCATGGTCTCGCCCAATAGACTCGACACTGCGGCAAGAGGTTCCCGAATCCAACACCAGCCTACACGGGGCCGAACTCGCGCCAAAAACCCTTGTAAATTGCCTGCTCTGCATCGCCACGCTTTTCGAGCGGACAAGCCAGGCGAACAATCATTTTGTGGGCAAGTTCATTGTAGGCCTGCCAAAACACCTCGGGTTTTGCACTGGGCAAATCGACGAATTCCGACACTTCGATGCGGTCGAAATACTGGTCTGCCTCTTCCACCCAACTGGCGGAAACAGCATTGGCCACTTCCAAGGCAACTTGCTCCGCCCTGGCCGTGTCGGCCTTAAAAGGCAAAATAATTTCAATCGTGTACAAGCTGAACTTGCCCAGCATCGACAAATGCTTGATGGTTTGGGTCAACACCAGTGCATTGGGCACCGCAAGGCGGCGGCCAGTGTATTTACCAGACATACCAATTTCAAACAGCTTGGTGCTGAGCAGATCAATGTCAATCACCCGGCCGTTTTGCGTGCCGATTTCAATGTAGTCGCCAATTCTGAATGGCTTGGACAGTGAAATATTCACATAGCCCAACAGGCTGAGCACCACTTCCTTGCCGGTAATAATCAGCGCGCCGGCAATGGCCACCACACTGAGAAACGCACCCGTAATTTGCGAGGCCCACACCGAAATCAACAAGAAAAACACAGCCATTCGAACCAGGTTTTTCAGGAAAACCAGTTGGGAACGCGCTTTTTCAGGGTGATAGGGATGAAGTTTGCGAAGCGACCAGGACAGCGCCCGGTTCACAAAAAAACCGCTGGCCATCAACCCGAAGGTGATGGCCAATTTGAACAAAAACAAAGCGGTGGGGTCTTTGAGTAATTCCATCCCGCTATGGTAACAGGGGAAGGCCTCCAATCAAGGGCAGACCACCGCCCGAGGTGTTGCCCTCTTGGCAGGCATCGGCGTTTTCATAGCTTGAATCAATGACCTGATCAATCCACTGGTTGATCAATGCCACGCCCTCGGTGTGTACCACGCTGCGTGCCAAAGGCGGCATTTTCGCAGCAAGTTCAACGGCCTCTGGACCCATGCGGTACGGCACGATGGAGTCGCTCGACATGGCTGGGTGAATGTCGTAGGTGCGGGTACCCCGCCCTTCTGAACCACTGGCAGTCGGCTTTTTACAAATGCCGTAGGTGCTGTCCACTGCCCGGAACACATCCACATAAAAACCGGTGTTGGAGGCCTGACCATTCACGTTGTGGCAATGCGCACAATTCACTTCAAGGTAAGCGCGTGCACGGGCTTCAATGTCGCCTTTTGAATTGGCGGGCAGGCCTGAATCACCCGGGTTGTTGAACTTCGGAATGTGGTTCACATTGGTGGCCACCTGCCGCTGATCCAGATTAAAACTACTGGGGCAACCATTCATCAAGCCGGTTTCACACATGAACTTCAACTGGTTTTTACCATTGACCGGGTGTTGGGCCTGCCCTGTGAACATGGGCGACTCATTCAGATAAGCCCGGTTCAAATTGCGTGGTTTGGGGCCAATGGGTGCTGAGCCTGGGTCCACATCGTTGTTGCTGTGACAAATGGCACATTGGCTGGCATTCGGGAACATGTAGGCTGCCGTGCTGCCGGTTTGGCGTTTCCCAGAATCCACGTCCACATAATCCCAGCTAGCCGCAGCACTGCCGCCAAACTGGGTGAGCACCGCCTTGCGTTTGCCATTGCCAGCATCTTGCCAAATGTACTCCAGCGCCTCCCAATAGTTTTGCCCATCGGTGCGCTGGCGTTTGATCAACAAGCGGGTTTCATAAGGGGTTTCGCGTGCAGCGGGTTGATCCACAAACGAGAAGGTTTTGGCAATGATGGTGCCAACCGGGAATTCAATGGTGGAATTCACGCGGCTTTCCTCATCCTCCAGGAAGCGGGCCTGCTTGCCTTCCGGAATAAACATCACCCTGTGTTTGATGGAATAATCACTGAACAGTTTGCTGTTCAGGACATACGGCATACCCTGCCCGTTGGGTCTGCTGGCCGGGTTTTGATCATCGGCAAACAAGTTGTACTGTGCCAGATCGGGGCAGTTCACCTGTGCGGCAGCCTCATTCACCACACCCGCTTTCAGGGGCACTTCACACAAGGCCTTGACCGCTTCTGCGGCGGGTTCGGGCGCAAACTGCCCGCTGGGCACAAAGGGCTCGAACTCAAAATCGGGCAAGCGCGGCAGGTCGGCGCCAAAACGGGCCATGCAATCGTGTTTGCTTACATCGAACTCGCTGGGCAACAGCGGAATACCGGTGGCAATCGACTGAATGTATTCAAGCGACAAATTGGCAGTGGGGTCGCTGGTATTCAGATTGATCACTGCGTCCAGGCCACGGGTGCCATGGAAATTCGAAAAGGCCAGGCTGTCTGACCCAAAATTGTTGTTGGGGTTGATACAACTGAACCACCAGGCTGGCACTTTGCGCTGCCCATTGGTATCGAACTTGTACTTGTTGTAGCGGCAACTGGGGTTGGGGTTTTGGTTGCCTTGAATGGGCTTGCCATCGGCATCCACCTCCACTGGGTTGCCATTGCGGTCTTTGGGCAGGTCGCAGCTGCTGTTCAACGTGTCGGTGTAACCATCCCATACAATGTGTGCGCCACGGTAGCCTCCGCCACCCAATGCATTTTTCAAACCCACCACCAGTGGAAACGCACTGCTGATTTGCGCACCTTGCGTGGCAATGATGCTGGCAAAATCCGGCTGAGGTAGATCATTCCCGTTGTTGATGAAGGTATTGTCGAAAATATTCACCGCTTCGGAATACACATCCATTCGGCGGTCGCCGTTCTCGCCCAACAAATCGTAACTGGTCAAAATAATACCGGCCGTGCCGTTATTCTCAAACACGTTGTCATAAATGTCGATCTTGTCGTAAGCCAGTGTGATCAAGCCTGAGCCACGCGGTACGTTGGCCACAATCGAACCTGGCACCGCAAAGTTGTAGGTGTTGTTGTTGCGTGAAATGTTGTTGTACACCCTGGAGCGCGAACCATACTGGGTCAGGTTGTCCAGGTCGTACACCAGAAAACCACCGGAATTACACTCCGCCAGGTTCTCGGAATATTCGCCGTCCTGAACGTTCTCAATCTCGAATCCGAACACATTGAACGCCGCACGGCTTTTGCGAATCTTCGCAATATTGGTTTGGCCCACATAAATACCGGCATCCGACGCGCCAATACTTTCGGTTTCCTCCACCAGAATATTTCGGCTTTCAACCGGGTAAATGCCGTAGCGCCCGGACGCCGTGCTCACCGTGTAATCAGGCGAGGTGTTGTCTGTTTCCAGTGGATTGGGGTTGGCCGGGTTGTGGCGCGCTGGGTCGGTACAGGCCACTTTAATTTCATCGCGAAAGTTGGCCGCGGTAATCGGGCGCTCTTCGGGCAGTTTGCGACCACTACTCCAGATGGCACGCACCTTTTTCAAAGTACCGTGGTTCACGCCTTTCATTTTGAACGCATCGCCGGGCGAATCGCCAATCGTCAGGTTACGCACGGTAATACCGCGCACATTCGAGGCCAGAAAACCTTCCTGCGAGGTGCTGTCGCGAAACGACAGGAAAGTTTCATCCATGCCGCAGCCTTCAATAATCACATCCTCGGTGGTTGTAATCTGTATGCCGGTTTTCAAATCAAAAAAGCCGCAATCAAACCTCAGAATGTCTTTGGGTTTGAGTTGCACCATGGCCTTGACCATTTCCTCCGTGGCATTGGGCCCGGGTTGAATCAGGAAAACCCGGCCATTGGACTCGGCTGGATTGATCACCGAACCACCGCCAGCGGTGCTTGTTGGGTCGTCGCTGCCGGAGGAAAGACAAGCAGAAAGTACCAGGGTTGAAAGGGAAAGGAGTACTGCTTGCAGTGCATGTTTGGAGTGAGCCACGTCCAACCTCGATCTTGTTATATGCATATGAGAAAAAACTGCTTGCCTGTACCTGTTACCACGCTAGAATCAAAGTGGATTGCGCTTTGTGTCGGCTAATTGACACTGCATGCGTGATGATTCATATTCGATCCGTACACCCCATAAAAGCGTTTAGAGATATAAGAACTGGAGGCACAGCAATGACTGAGTTAAATCAACGCGCCGCACGCCTGCTGACAAGCATGGCATTGGCCTGCAGCACCCTGCTGTTGGGCACAGGCGCAATTGCCAACGAACTGACACCCGAGAAAAAACTGCAAGCTGCCAGCCTGGCCGCCACTTGTGCGAACTGCCATGGCACCAATGGCCAAGGTGTGGAAGGCAGCGCTGTGACCGGGCTTGCCAACCTGAGTGTTGAATACATTAAAACCAATATGATCTGGTTCAAGACCGGGCAGCGCCCCGCCACTGTGATGCATCAACTTGCCAAGGGTTACACCGACGAGCAAATCGACATCATCGCCAATTACCTCGGCAAGAAAGACTAAGGAGCGCACCATGCAAAGAAGACAATTTTTACAAACCAGCGCATTGGCCACAGCCCTGTTGGGAGGCATGCCCCTGTCAGCCACTGCAAAAAGTGCCAAAGGCAAAGTAGTGGTAATCGGTGGTGGTTACGGCGGCGCAACCGCAGCCAAATACCTGCGCATGTTGTCCGGTAACCAGCTTGACGTAACCTTGGTTGAACCTAACTCCACCTTTGTTTCCTGCCCCATGAGCAACCTGGTGGTGGGTGGCATTCGCAAGATCAATGAAATCAGCACACCCTACACTGGCCTGACCCGCAACCACGGCGTCAAGATGGTCAAGGATTATGTGACTGCCATTGACGTTGAAAAACGCACAGTGAAACTGAAAAACGGCAAAACACTGCCCTACGACAAACTGGTTTTGTCACCGGGCATCGATTTACAGCTCGACAAAATCGAAGGCCTGGCTGCAGCCAATGCCAGCGGACAAATTTTGCAGGCCTGGAAAGCCGGCCCTGAAACAGTGGGTTTGCGCAAGCAACTGGAAGCCATGCCCGACGGCGGCACCTACATTTTGAACGTGCCACTGGCACCTTACCGCTGCCCCCCCGGGCCTTATGAACGCGCCAGCATGGTGGCCAACTACTTCAAGCAATACAAGCCGAAATCGAAAGTGCTATTGCTTGATGCGAACGCCGACGTGACATCGAAAGGCAAGTTGTTCAAAGGCGTGTGGGAAAGCGAATACAAAGGCATTCTGGAATATCGCCCCAACATGAAAGTAACCGGGGTGGATGGCGCCACAAAAACCGTTCGCTTTGAATTTGAAGAACCCATCAAGGGCGATGTGCTGAACATTCTGCCTGAACAGCGTGCAGGCAAACTGGCGGTCGATTCTGGCATTGCCAACCTGAACAAGCGTTGGGCTGAAGTGAACTACATGACTTTTGAATCGACTGTTGCGCCCAATGTGCATGTGATCGGCGACTCGGTGCAAGGTGCGCCCATGATGCCGAAAAGCGGCCACATGGCCAACAGCCAGGCCAAAGTGGTGGCAGCAGCCATTGTTGCCCAACTTAGCGGTTGGGAGCCCAATGCTACACCATTGACCAACAACACCTGCTACAGCTATGTGACCACCAGCAACGTGATTCACGTGGCCAGTGTGCATGTGTACAACGCTGAAAAGAAAACCTTCCTGACTGTGGAAGGTTCGGGTGGTGTGTCTGCAGCCCCCAACGAACTGGAAGGAACTTACGCCTGGAATTGGGCCCAGAATATTTGGGCAGACACATTGGTATAAATTCCTTTGGATTGATTGGTTCACCCCGAAAAGCCGGCAAACGCCGGCTTTTTCTTTCAAATTGCTCCGGATTTACCCGAGGTTTTGTTCGATTTACTCAACAGGCGTGTTTTTTGACCGTTAATTGAATTGTAGTAAATGCGCATACAAGCGTAATTTGAACAAAACGAGCCAGCAAACCTGAAAGCAATTAAAAGGGGACAACAAATGGCCGCTCAAACACCTGCATCCAGCCATCCCAAACTGGGCGTGGCCGACGTTGCCAAACTTGCGGCCCGCGAAGGGTATCTGTTTGGCTTGAGTTTCCTGTTTCGCCAACGTGTGGCGCAATTCGTTCCTGAATTCAGCCCCAATTTTCACAATCGGCAACTGCCAATCGTGTTCATGGTGCCTGGCTACATGGAAAAACCGGGCTGCTTTGCAACCCTGTATGAAGAACTGCTGTGGAGCGGCGTGCGCGTGGCCCTGTATCAGCCACGCTACGTGCTGGCATCAGTGCACGACATGGCCCGCGATTTTGGACACTACATGGACACAGTGCTGGAACAGGCTGAATGTGAAGATGCCAACACCTATCTGGTGGGCCATTCCATGGGCGGGCTGATTGTCCGCAAAGCCATGAGCACGCGTTGGCACAGTCACACGCAGGTGCAACACCTGTTTACACTGGCCTCGCCCAACAATGGCACACGCATGGCCCACCTGGGCGTGGGCGATTGCGCAATCGACATGCTACCCAACAGCGACTTCCTGAATGAATTGAATGTAGAAGACGACGCGCACCGCCAAAAAATGAGCAGTGTGATCGCCATTCCTGACGCACTGATTTTGCACCATCGATTTGCCCACCTGGAGGGTGCGGCGAATCATGTCATTGACCGCACTGGCCACATGGCCTTGCTGGACGAACCACGACTGATTGAATTGTTGAAACGAAAAATGCAGGGCCAAAACCCGCATCAATTGCTGGGCGCCTGATTCCCCCTGCGATTAGCTGCGTTTGCTGACCGATTTGAAATACAACTCGGATTGCATTTCGCGCACATGTACGCTGATTTGGGTTTGGGGGCCGTCGGCCTGAAGGCAGGTTCTTTCAAGCACTTTGAGCAACACCTGCCCCAAGTGCTCTTGTACAGTGAATTCACGGCCACTGAGTAACTCGACCGTGGCTGCAACAAAAGCGTGGTCACCGCTTTCTGAAGCAGCCACGCCCATGCGGTACGAACGTAAACCATGAATTCTGGTTTTGATATCAGCATCCATGAAAATACCGAGCCCAATCAAAGCCTTATTCACCTGGAGCAGCACCCAGGACTCATCCAGATTCTGAAGGTTGTCACTGTATTCAATCGTAATGTGGGGCATAGTGAAAGCCTGTGTATGTGACAAAACCGTGAAAGTTCATGGTTTTGTCTAGTATAAATTACCTACAAAACTGCTTGTCGTTCCAAAACCTTAGCGCGACAATGTTCACATTGAGCGCTGTAACAGTGTTCAACCTCATGTCTCCTCTTCTCCGCAAGCGAGAAAGGTTAAGCCGGCTTCTCACGAAGTCGGCTTTTTTTTATCCTGCGTTTGCTGCCTGCCCAATGTGCGCCTCAATCAACTGCGCCAGCACCTCAGGCTGATCGTGATGCACCATGTGCCCTGCATTGTCGACAACCACGTGCTTCCAATTGGGCACACAGTGGAAACGGGTACGGAACGCGTCAAAATCAACCGGCTCACCAGCGCGACTCAACCACATGCCAGCCTCAGTCTGTTTGGCTTCCACATGCAACACTGGGGATTCAATATTGCTCCAGCAAGCCTGTGCCTCGGCCAATCTGTAACCAATGGGGTTCATGATTTTGTGCGCAGCATCGCCCAATAAGCTATAGCCATCGTTCTCTACCCGGCTCCAGAACTGCGCCAGGTACATCGCCTTCTCATCGCTCAGTCTGTGGTTGGTTTTTTGCAAACGCTTGGCCACCGCCTCCAGGCTGTTGTAGGTGCGCAATTCTTTGGGCGTTTTAATTTCATCAAGCCAATTGGAATAGCGCTTGGGTGCTTTCTCGGGGGGCGAGTCGAGCATGCCAAAACCTTCCAGGTTCACCACGCTGCGAATACGCTTTGGCCGCACACCGGCATACATCATGGCGATATTGCCACCCATGCTGTGGCCTACAAGGTTCACTGGCTGCGTGGGCGAGAAGTGATCCAGTAAAGCATCGAGATCGGCCAGGTAGTCTGGAAACCAATACGAACGTATGCCGGGCGAACCGTCTGCCACCGGCCAATCACTCAAACCAAAGCCACGCCAGTCGGGGGCGATAACCCGATAATCTTTTTTCAGGGCATCCACCACAAACTGGTAGCTGGCGCCCACATCCATCCAGCCATGCACCATGACCAGCAATGGCGCATCTTGAGGGCCCCAGCAATGCAAGTGGGTACGCAAACCGCGCAGGTCCAGGAAATGTGATTCGTGGGTTTTTATCGGAATGTAACTGTTCACTACTGGCTCACTGTGCTGACCGATGCTTTGCCGGCCAAGGCTTGTTGAAAGGTATGAAGAACGTCAGCGGGCATGGGCACCACTTTGCTGGCGTTGTAATTGAAAAATACGAACCCTGACTTGGCCAGGGCGATCAGGCGGCCATCCGCAGGGCGTGTAATCCTGAAAATAATGTCACAACCGTATTTGTTGAAATCCATCAGCCCCACTTCAAACAAAAGCTGATCCCGCGCATGGGCTTCGCTTTTGTACATGGTGGCCAGGTCGGTCACGATAATTCCGGTTTTGTCTTCTGACAGTTCAGGCACACCCATTTGAAACAAAAACCGGGCGCGTGCCTCCGAGATCATGGAGATCATTGAATCGTTGGCCAAATGGTTGCCCGCATTGATGTCGGTAATACGCACCGTCAATGTGGTGGTGTAAACGAAGTTATCGTCTGGAAAATCCAGTTGCAGGCGAGCCATGAAAAATCTTTGATTTGTTAGCGCTGAGTGAAAGTGTATGCGATCTGCCCCCGTGCTGAATTTGACCCAGCACTCTAAACGGGAAAGAAAAACTGTCGAATTCGATATTTCAACTTATCATTCATCAAAACTTAACAAAACCGGAGACCTGCATGCCCAAACTGGATGCCGCATTGATCGACGCACTGGGAGAACCCATGCCCGAACTGGAGCAGCTTAGTGCTGCCAATCAAAAGAAGCTGGCCGCTGACCTGGCCGCCGCCCACCAAGCCCACGATGCTTTCTTGAAGCAAAGCATGGACAACGCGCTGGAACACATTCCCCGCTTGTTGCGCGGCACTGTTAAAAAAATTCTGGGGCTTTAAAACATGGACAGAAACACTGAACTGCGCCGCTTGGCGCAAGCACTGCACAAGTCAGCCGATGACCTGGCGTACCTGGACAAACTCGACGCCTTGGCTTTGCAAAAGCTGCGCACCAATTTTCAAAATAGCCTGTTGAACAAGTTCGGCCCAGTGTTTGAACGCATTGCAGGTGCAGGCAAATTGGCACCCGATTCCATCAGCGCCACCCTGTGCACCAAGGTGTTTGGCCCGGCGATTACGGCCAATATGTCTTACTTCACCCCGATGAGCAAAGCAGTCAGCCTGTGCAAACTGTTTGATGCCGACTTCATGGCTGAAGTGGCTCGCGAGCAAATTCCGGAACGCGCAGTGGACATGTTGGCTGAATTGCCTGTGGAGCAGCTGAAAAAAGTGACTGCCAAGCTGGTTGAACATGGCGACTTTCACGTGCTGGGCGGTTTTACCGACTATATTCCCGAGAAAAAAGCCATCGAGATCATGGAAGTGATCAAAGACCCGGCCGCCAACCTGCACATTTCCTTTTATGCGCAGCGCAAAGACCGCATTGCCAAGTTGGCCAATATGCTGAACGACGAGAAGTTGATTGAACTGATCGCAGCGGCCTTTGCCGACTCGGGCTTGATGACTGAAGTTGGGCTGATCACGGCTGAAATGGATGCAAAAGCACAGGAACGCATGGCCAAACTAACTGATAAGGTGAACAAAACCTACCGGGATCTGGCCAAGGTGAAGGCGGAAGAACTTGGATATGCAGACCGCTTGAAGGCTTATTTCGCGGCTTGAGTCATCGGCTTGGAGCCCGATCAGCAGCGATGTCCCGATCGATTTGCCTTCAAGAAAACCTGCCCGTTTGAACTCACACGCAACGCTCGGCGACTAGCCGACAACTTGCTCGACCATCTTTTTTGTCGAGCAAGTTGAGTCAGTGTGACTTCAAAAAGGGAAGTACAGGTTTTCTGGCAGGCGATTGGGATTCGCGCTGAGTGGGCGACAAAGACACACTGGGTGGGCGGGACCAACGCTGAGTGGGCGGCAAAGACGCGATGAACAGACCTTTAAAAATTAATTGCTCACAAAAATTTACCAATATAAATATCATATAAAACAATCACTTGTAATTCTTAGAATAAATATTCGAGTATTTTGACACTTTGTCAATTGACATTGAGTGCACAACTGTACACAATACAACTCATGCAAACACAACAAAGTTTGCTGGGTTAAAGCGAAAGCCCCGATTTCGCATCCAATGTAAAAGGGATACCAAAATGAAAAACTTTATCGACTCAGTAGTTCGCACACCAGGCATCTTGTTCATGGCCATGTTGACCACCGGCTTCACCATCAACGCAGGTGTTCAATACATCAACGCCACTGGTTTCGAAGGCCCTAATTTGTTGGCTGCAGGTTGTTTGGTTGTTGGTCAGGTTGCCTTGGCAGTGGTTCATCAAATGCGCCGTTTCGGTCAAGACAACAAACTGACTTTGCAATAATGCGGGTGGTGAAAAGGCGGTAACCCTACCGCCTTCGCCACAACATCGTCTCTCCCCCTGCTTCCCTCCTCCGCTGTCACAATCCAGTCTTAAATCTGTCAAACGCAGGCAACACTGCCGCAACACACTGCTCGCATTGATCACTCATCAAAGCAAAGCACATGCGCGTTTCTATCATTGGTAGTGGATATGTAGGCTTGGTTACAGCCGCCTGTTTGGCCGAAGTGGGCAACAAAATTCTGTGTTGCGACATTGATTCCGCCAAGATCGCCCAACTCAAAAATGGTCAAAGCCCGATTTACGAGCCCGGCCTGGATGAGCTGCTGGAGCGTAATATTCGGGAACAGCGCCTGGATTTCACCACACGCATTGAAGATGCGGTTAACCATGCTGAGCTGATTTTTATTTGCGTGGGCACCCCACCCCGAGAGGACGGCAGTGCCGATCTGCGCCATGTGCTCAAAGTGGCCCAGCAAATTGCCACGCACATGAATGGCTTTAAAGTGGTGATCAACAAGTCGACGGTGCCTGTGGGCACTGGCGAGCGCGTGGCTGATGAGGTGCGCCGCGTGCTGGTGCAGCGCAATGCCTTGCACGCCTTCACCGTGGTGTCGAATCCGGAATTTTTGAAGGAAGGTGCGGCAATCGACGACTTTCTGCGTCCCGATCGCATCGTGCTGGGTACCGACAACACGCCTGCTGGCCAACGCGCCCTGCGCATGATGAAGTCGCTGTATGCCCCCTTCCAGCGCCATCACGAGCGCCTGATGTGCATGGACGTTCGTTCTGCCGAGCTGACCAAGTACGCCGCCAATGCCATGCTGGCCACACGCATCAGTTTCATGAATGAATTGGCCAATCTGGCTGAAAAAATTGGCGCCGACATTGAACAGGTGCGCGCAGGCATAGGCTCCGACCCCCGCATTGGCTTCTCCTTTTTGTATGCAGGCTGCGGTTACGGCGGCTCGTGCTTTCCCAAAGACGTGCGTGCCTTAATTCAGACCGGTGAAGAGGCTGGCGAGAACCTGTCCATTTTGCGGGCGGTAAACCACAGCAACCAGCGCCAAAAACGCGTACTGGTTGAAAAGATTATTGCCCGCTTTGGTGAAGACCTCAGCAACATGACCTTTGCCATGTGGGGCCTGGCCTTCAAGCCGGAAACCGATGACATGCGCGAGGCCAGCAGCCGCACCATCGCAGCCGAACTGGTGCTGCGTGGCGCCAAAGTTCAGGCCTTCGACCCGGTGGCCAACGAAACAGCCCGCCGCGCCATGGAAGAAGACCTTGCTACATTCAGGCAAGACGGACCTTTGCTGGGCGAATTCGAAATTGCAAAAACCCAGGAAGAAACCCTGTTCAATGCCGACGCCCTGATTGTGTGTACCGAATGGCGCATGTTCAAAAGCCCCGACTTTTTGATGCTGAGCCGCACGCTTCGCCAAAAGGCGGTGTTCGACGGCCGAAACCTGTACGACCCCGCGCTGCTGGCGGATTATGGCTTGATTTACGAGGGCATTGGTCGCAGGGCCGAACCAGCGGATCAGGGTATGTCCGTGGAACAAATGCGCCTGGCGTCTTAAAATTTAAGGCCATTGCCTTTATCATTGCGCAAGAGACAAAAAACCAATCATCCACCCAGGACGAGCGCAATGATCAAGGTAGCCATCAGCGGCACGGGGCTTTTCGTACCCAGCCAAACCATCACCAACGACGAATTGGTGGAGTCGTTCAATGCCTATGTGGCAAAGTTCAACACCGAGCATGCTGCTGAAATTGCCCGCGGAGAACTACAGCCACTGCAGCCTTCCAACTCGGCATTCATCGAAAGCGCATCGGGCATCAAGCAGCGCTATGTGATGGAAAAAGAAGGCATTCTGAACCCGGATCGCCTACACCCCTATTTCAAGGAACGTCCGAATTCCGAACTGTCGATGATGGCTGAAATCGCCGTGGACGCTGGTCGCAAAGCCATGGAAGACGCGGGGCTGACCGCTGCCGACATTGATGCAGTCATTTGTTCAGCCTCGAACATGCAGCGCGCCTACCCGGCCATGGCCATAGAAATTCAGGAAGCCTTGGGCATTGAAGGTTTTGGCTACGACATGAACGTGGCATGTTCCTCAGCCACCTTCGGTATTGAACAAGCGGTAAACGCAGTGCGCAGCGGCACTGCCCGTGCTGTGTTGATGGTGAACCCGGAAATTACGTCAGGCCACCAGGCGTGGCTGGATCGCGATTGCCACTTCATTTTTGGTGATGTGTGTACCGCCGTGATTGTGCAGCGTCTTGAAGACGCCAAGCCGGGTAGCTGGGAGGTGTTGGGCACCAAGCTGGCCACCAAATTCTCGAACAACATTCGCAACAATTTTGGTTTTTTGAACCGCTCCGAGAGCGCAGACCGCGGTGGCCGCGACAAACTGTTCATGCAGGAAGGCCGCAAAGTATTCAAGGAAGTGTGCCCCATGGCTGCCGAGCACATGAGCACCCACTTGCAAAGCCTGGGCTTGAACTCCGCGAGCGATGTTCGACGCTACTGGCTGCACCAGGCCAACCTGGCCATGAATCAGCTGATTGCCAAAAAATTGCTGGGCAGCAGCGAATTCACGGCCGACAAAGCACCGGTCATTCTTGATGAGTTCGCCAACACCGCGTCTGCGGGTTCGGTGATTGCATTCCATCGTCACAAAGATGATTTGGGCAGTGGCGATGTGGGCGTGATCTGCTCGTTCGGCGCTGGTTATTCAATTGGCAGCGTGGTGGTTCGGAAGACCTAAGCCATTAAGCGCCCTGCGTCGTTGGGCTGTGTGCCGGCTTGCTCAGGTGCATACCCTCTAGCGCCAGAAAACCTGATTCTCCCTTTTTGAAATTCACCCTGACTCACCTCGCTCA
>NZ_DFOZ01000027.1:0-38531 GCF_002377005.1 Limnobacter sp. UBA3528
ACACCGGCCCTGCTCGGCACGCAAGGGCAGGTTTTCTTGAAGGCGAGGCGATCGAAACACCGCCGCCGATTGGGAAGCTGAACTTGCAAGTGGTCGCACGATGACCAGTCAGAAAACTTGCCGGCTTGGCGCGCCGAGACAAACAATCGCGCCCTGGCGCGAAAGCCAAGACCCGACCGTTACTTTTGGAGGGCTTGGCTTAGTGCAGGCTCAAGCAAACAAGCCGAAATGCCAAGTTTTCGGGCAGCGGTGACCATTCAAGTTTAGCTCCCAAGTCACCGGCCCTGTGCGGGATCGGGCAACCCCGACGAGTTGGCGACAATGTGGCGAACCCGACGAGGTGGCAGAAACTCACATCGACCTGCGATACTTCCCACCCACTTCGAACAGCGCCTGCGTAATCTGCCCCAACGAGCACACTCGCACTGCGTCCACCAGCACCTCGAATACATTGCCACCGTTCATCGCGGTTTGCTTCAAACGCTCCAGCATGGGGCCAGCCTCCGCCTCATGCCTCTTCTGAAATTCTGCAAGGCGATCCAATTGGCTCAACTTTTCTTCCTCGGTGGCACGCGCCAGTTCAAGCGAATTCAATGAGTCGGAATTGTCATTGGGGTTGGTGAAAGTATTCACTCCCACAATGGGCAAAGTGCCGTCGTGCTTCTGAATTTCATAATGCATCGACTCTTCCTGAATTTTGCTGCGCTGGTAGCCCGTTTCCATGGCACCCAACACACCGCCCCGTTCGCTGATGCGGTCCAGTTCATCCAGCACGGCGTTTTCAACCAATTCCGTCAGCTCTTCAATAATGAATGCGCCCTGGCTTGGGTTTTCGTTTTTCGCCAGGCCCCATTCCTTGTTGATGATCAACTGAATGGCCATGGCCCTGCGCACACTTTCTTCGGTCGGTGTGGTCACCGCTTCGTCATAGGCGTTGGTGTGCAAACTGTTGCAATGGTCGTACACAGCAATCAAGGCTTGCAAGGTGGTGCGTATGTCGTTGAATGCAATTTCCTGAGCGTGCAGGCTGCGGCCACTGGTTTGAATGTGGTACTTCAGCTTTTGGCTGCGGTCGCTGGCACCGTATTTGTCACGCATGGCAATGGCCCAAATGCGGCGGGCAACGCGGCCCAACACGGTGTATTCCGGATCCATGCCATTGGAAAAGAAGAAGCTCAAATTCGGCGCAAAGTCATCAATCTTCATGCCGCGCGCCAAATACGCTTCCACGAAGGTAAAGCCATTCGACAGCGTAAAGGCCAGTTGTGAAATCGGGTTCGCACCCGCTTCAGCAATGTGATAACCGCTGATCGACACACTGTAGAAGTTGCGAACTTCGTGATCGATGAAGTACTGCTGAATGTCGCCCATTACGCGCAGGCTGAATTCAGTCGAGAAAATACAAGTGTTCTGGCCTTGGTCTTCTTTCAGAATATCCGCTTGCACCGTGCCGCGCACTGCCTTCAGGGTTGCCGCCTTGATGGCTGCGTATTCATCAGCGTTCGGGGCACGCTTGTTTTTGGCGCTGAACAGGTCCACCTGCTGATCAATGGCAGTGTTCAAGAACATGGCCAGAATGCTGGGTGCCGGGCCGTTGATGGTCATGGACACACTGGTGCTGGGGGCGCACAAATCGAAGCCGCTGTACAACACTTTCATGTCGTCTAGCGTGGCTACGCTTACGCCACTGGTGCCCACCTTGCCGTAAATGTCGGGGCGCAGGTCAGGGTCGAAACCGTACAGGGTGACCGAATCAAACGCGGTCGACAATCGCTTGGCATCGCTTGCGCTGCTGAGCATTTTGAAACGGCGGTTGGTGCGTGCAGGGTCCCCTTCACCGGCAAACATGCGGGTGGGGTCTTCGCCCTCGCGCTTCACCGGGAACACACCTGCAGTGAAGGGGAAGTAACCGGGCAGGTTTTCCAGCATCACGAATTTCAGCAGGTCGGCCCGGCTGGTGAACTTCGGCAGGCTGACGCGATTGATTTTCAAACCACACAGAGAAGTCACCGTGAGTGGTGCCTGCAAAGCCTTGCCCCGCACCTCGTAGGTCAGTGTGTCGCCCTGGTAACCCTCGGCCAACTTGGAATAATCTTTCATGGCCTTTTGTGCAGCCATGCTGATTCGGGTGTTGGTTAATTCAACAATGTCGTCCAGCGCTTCAACGGCTTTCGTTTTGTCAGGCTTGTGTTCAAGCAACAAGGCCTGGGCACGTTGCATGCACTCCAGGTCGTACACGGCAGCCACGTCTTTTTGAACTTGCGCTTTGTAGCTGCGCACAGCCTGCGCAATCTCGGCCAGGTAGCGCACACGCTCGGAAGGTACCACCGCTTTCATGGTTGTGGAATGTTTGGTGTCGATGGAATCGAACAGCCCTTTGGAAGGCTTGGCAATCGGCAAGGCCGCACGCAAGGCTTTGTACAGGGCACTGACACCGTCGTCGTTAAAACGGCTGGCCAGTGTGCCGTACACAGGCATGGTGTCGGGCATGCTGGTAAATGCCATGCGGTTGCGCTGCACCTGTTTGCACACATCGCGTAGCGCATCCAGTGCGCCTTTGCGGTCGAATTTGTTCACCGCTACAAAATCAGCGAAATCCAGCATGTCGATTTTTTCAAGCTGGCTAGCTGCACCATATTCCGGTGTCATTACATACAGGCTGAAATCCACATGCGGCACAATTGCAGCGTCACCCTGGCCAATGCCCGGGGTTTCAATCAGCACCACATCAAAACCGGTAGCCCGGCAAAGCGCAATGATGTCGGGCAGGGTGGCAGGTACTTCTTGTGCAGAATCGCGTGTGGCCAGCGAGCGCATGAACACTTTGGGGCCATTGCCAGCCCAAGGGCCAATGGCATTCATTCGAATGCGGTCGCCCAGCAAGGCACCACCCGTTTTGCGGCGGGATGGGTCCACGCACACCACGCCAATGGTCAGGTCGTCGCCATGATCCATTCGCAGGCGGCGAATCAGTTCATCAGTCAGGCTGGATTTACCCGCACCGCCCGTACCGGTAATGCCCAGTACCGGAGTTTTGCTGGCTTTGGCCTGTTCACGAATAGCCTCCAGGTCGGCAGCGGGCACTTCATCGCGCTCAAGGCGGGTAATCAGTTGGGTTAGCAGCGGCCAGTTGTTGGCCAAGGCCTTGATGCCTTCTGGCGTGAAAGCTGTGTCAATTTTTTTGCGGGCGTCGCGTACTTGGGCTGCACGGGCAATCATGTCGCCGATCATGCCTTCAAGGCCCATCTTCTGGCCGTCTTGCGGGCTGTAAATCCGGTTCACGCCATAGGCCTGAAGGGCTTCAATTTCGGAAGGCAAAATAACGCCACCGCCGCCGCCAAACACCTGAATGTGGCCGGCGTTATTGGTCTTCAGCTCATCGACCATGTACTTGAAAAATTCATTGTGCCCGCCCTGGTAGGAACTCACGGCCAGGCCATCGGCATCTTCCTGAATGGCGGCATCCACCAGTTCCTGAACAGAACGGTTGTGCCCCAGGTGAATGACTTCAGCACCTTGGCTTTGCAACAAACGGCGAATCATGTTGATTGCAGCGTCGTGCCCGTCGAATAGGGACGAACCCGTTACAAAACGCAGAGGCGTGCCTTTGGTGTCAGTGAGGGGTTTTCCCACCTCGCCGGTGCTGCTTTTCATTCGTGTCTCCTGGAAGGTCGCGGTTGTTTTCCACCGCTCGTTTGAATTTCAATTCTAACCTATCCATGCGCCATGCGTAGCACGCAACCAATCCTAAAAAACTCAAAAGCAGCACGCTTGAGATGACCCAATAGGTCAAGGGAACCCCGTAAACCGTGATGCCGAGCTGGGGAATAAACAAGACTACGCTCAGAATCAGTGCAATCCACACCCACAACAGGCGCCAAGTAATTCGCTTAACCTGCCGCCAATACTCGTTTTCAAGTGGGGTGGGTTGCGGGCTTTTCATGGTGTTGGCCTAGTTTGCAAACTGGGGCTTGAAGCGATACACGGCCAAAGTGCTGCGCAAATTGCCCAGCAATTCCACGGGTTCACCGTTTAAAAAAAGTTGTTTGCCCAGTACTTTATGTCCGATTTGAGCAACCAGCGCCTCGAAATCTTTGGGGGTACACAGGTGAATATTTGGGGTGTTGTACCACTGATAAGGCATTTGTTTGGACACCGGCATGCGGCCCAAAGCAATCGACCACACATGGTACCAATGGCCAAAATTGGGGAAGCTGACGATGCCTTCCTTGCCCACTCGGGCGATCTCTTTCAGGATTCGCTCGGTGTTGTGCATGGCTTGCAGGGTTTGCGATAAAATCACCACGTCGAAGGCATGATCTTCGAACATGGCCAGGCCTTTTTCAAGGTCTTGCTGAATCACATTGATGCCATTGGCTACACTGCGCTGCACATTGGTGTCATCAATTTCAACGCCATAGCCGGTGGCCTTGCGGGTTTTCATGAGGCGCGCTAGAAACGAGCCGTCGCCACAGCCCAAATCCAGAACGCGTGCACCCATGGGCACCCAGCTTTCGATCAAATCGAGATCGGCCCGAGGCACCACAATGGGCAAGGGTTGTACATCTTGTCGAACAGCGTGCAGGGTTTTCATGCAAGCTCCTTGGCAATGCGCTCAAAGTAACCACGTACTACGTTGTGATAGCGTTCGTCGGTCAACAGGAAAGCATCATGACCGTGCGGTGCGTCAATTTCAGCATAAGTTACATCGCGCTGGTTGGCCATCAAGGCCTCTACAATTTCGCGGGTTCGCTCGGGTGCAAATCGCCAGTCGGTGGTGAAACTGACCAGCAGAAATTTGGCTTTGGCCGCTGCAAGCGCCTTGGCCAAATCGCCACCCGTGTGGCGTGCAGGGTCGAAATAATCGAGCGCTTTGGTAATCAACAGGTAAGTGTTGGCATCAAAGTAATCTGCAAACTTGTCGCCTTGGTAACGCAGGTAACTTTCCACCTGAAAGTCTACTTCGAGCCCGTAGTTGTAATCGCCGTTGCGCAGGGTACGGCCAAACTTCTCGGCCATGTCGTCGCCGCTCAAGTAGGTAATGTGGCCGATCATTCGGGCCAGGCGCAAACCGCGCTTGGGCACCACGCCATGCTCGTAATAATTACCACCATGAAAATCGGGATCGGTCACAATGGCCTGGCGCGCCACTTCATTGAAAGCAATGTTTTGCGCACTCAGCTTCGGGGTTGAAGCAACCACCATGCAATGGCCCACGCGGTCGGGGTAACTGAGGCTCCATTGCAGGGCTTGCATGCCGCCCAGGCTGCCACCCATGACTGCTGCAAATTTTTCAATGCCGAAATAATCAGCCAAACGCACCTGCGCATTCACCCAGTCTTGCACGGTCACAAACGGAAAATCGGCACCGTAGGGTTTGCCAGTTTGTGGGTTAATGCTGCTTGGGCCAGTGGACCCAAAACACGAACCCAGGTTGTTCACACCAATGACGAAAAACCGGTTGGTGTCCAGGGGTTTGCCGGGACCTACCATGTTGTCCCACCAGCCCTCGCTTTTCTCTTGGCCTTCATACAGGCCCGCCACGTGATGGGATGCATTCAGTGCATGGCACACCAACACGGCATTGCTTTTCTCGGCATTCAGCGTGCCATAGGTTTCCACCATCAGCGAATAGCTGGGCAGGGACTTTCCGCACTCCAGCAAAAGCGGTGCGGTGAATTCAATAAGCTCGGGCTTTACGAAGCCCACGGACTGGTTGGCAGACACAATACGGTGTTTCTTAGGTTGGATTGTTGGTTTTCGCAAGCCTTTGAGTATAAATCGCAAACTGGCTTTGAAGGCGGTCCGGTTGCGGGATCAGTCTTCGTGCAGTTGACGCATCAGAGCGTCAATTTTATCGATGTCAAATGTTCGGGTCACTTTTTTGACCAGTTTTTGCGTGCCCTCAAAGTCTGTTTTCAGCAGCAACTCTTTCACATCCAGCAACTGCGAAGGATGCATTGAATACTGGGTAAGGCCCATGCCCAGCAACAAACGGGTCAAGCGGATATCGCCTGCCATTTCGCCACACACACTCACAGGCACACCTGCTTTTTCAGCGCTGGAGATGACCTCAAAAACCAGCCTCAACACCGCTGGATGAAGGGGGTCGTACAGGTGGGCCACTTGGTGATCCACCCGGTCCACCGCCAGGGTGTATTGAATCAGATCGTTCGTGCCGATCGACACATAATCCAGGTACTTCAAGAAATGCGGCAGGCTAAGCGCAGTCGCGGGCACTTCGATCATGCCACCTACCGGCACGGCCTGCGTCACCTGAAAGCGCCGCTCCAGCAATTGTTCACGCGCCATGTCGATGTAAGCCAAAGCCTGTTTGGTTTCCCGAATGTTGGTGAGCATGGGCAACAAAATTTTCACAGGGCCATGCTTTGCAGCTCGCAACAAAGCTCGAATTTGGGTCAGGAAAATGGCAGGTTCAGCCAAACTGAAACGGATGGAACGCAAACCCAGCGCCGAGGTGCTGGACACCGGCGGTGCGCTGCTGTTGGCACCGTCAAACTGCAAGGTTTTATCGGCACCCAGGTCAAGAGTACGCACAGTGACGGGCTTGCCTTTCATGGCCTTGATCACCTTGCGGTAAGCCTCATACTGCTCATCTTCTGAAGGCCATTCCTTGCGGTTCATGAACAGAAATTCGGAACGGAAAAGGCCCACACCATCAGCCCCCGCATCGACCACACCTTTCACGTCTTCGGGCAATTCAATGTTGGCCAGCAGTTCAACACGGCGACCACACTGGGTGCGTGCCTCGGTGGTGATCAGTCGTTTCAGGCGCTGGCGCGACAAGGCCAGAATGGCCTGCTTGCGCTGATATTCTTCGACCACCATGGTGGCTGGGTCAAGGAATACGGCGCCCACCTTGCCGTCAACCACCACCAGGTCGCCGTTGTGCACAAACTCAAGTGCACGCGGTACACCCACTACGGCAGGTATGCCAAGGCTACGCGCCACAATCGCAGTGTGGGATGTTGCGCCGCCCATTTCGGTTACGAACGCGCCCACACGGCGGCCTTTCAGCTGCACCATGTCGGCCGGTGAAATGTCGTGTGCAACAATCAGCCAGGGGTCTTCATTCTCGCCTTCCGGCGGCAAGGGCAAAGCCGTGGCATGGCCGCGCAGCGATTTCAATACGCGCTCAACCACCTGGCGCACATCGCTGTTGCGTTCTCGGAAGTAGTCGTCTTCAATCGCGGAGAACTGCTCCAGCAGCACTTCCATTTGCTCAATCAAGGCCCACTCGGCATTGATCAGCTTGCTTTGAATCAGGTTTTTGGGTTCTTCCGACAAAATGGGGTCAGCAAGAATCAGGCTGTGCAGGTTCAGGAAAGCGTCGAATTCAGCTGGAGAATCGGCGGCAATTTGACTGCGAATTTCAATCAGTTCATCGGCCACGCGTTTGATGGCGTTGTCGAATCTTTTTTTCTCGAAACGAACCGATTTTTTATCAATGCGATTGCGGGGAATATCCCGCATGGCCGTGTCCCACACCAGGGCGCGGCTGACCGCAATGCCTCGGGAAACTGCAATGCCATGCAAGGCCAGAGTCATGGTTTACTCGCCTTCGCCAAATTTGTCATCGATCAAGGCAACCAGTGCTGCAATGGCCTCGGCTTCGTCACTGCCCTCGGCTTCAAGGACAACGTTGTGCCCTTTTCCTGCGGCCAGCATCATGACACCCATGATACTTTTTGCGTTGACGCGGCGACCTGCCTTGGCAATCCACACTTCGGATTGAAAACGGCTGGCAGTTTGAGTCAATTTGACTGACGCACGCGCATGCAAACCCAATTTATTGCTGATGGTGATTTCTTGCTGAATCATCGTTTTTCGCCGGGTTAAAAGTTTGACGTTGTGGCGCCGTAGCACCAGTGCTTACGATACCGTTTCGACCACCCATGACCAAACGTTCGGCCACTTCATTAATGGGCAAATCCCGAAAACCAAGCGCACGCAACACCATGGGCAAATTGCAACCTGAGACCAAAACTGTGGGCAGGCTCAAGGATTCCACACCGGCACGTACAGCGGCGTTGGAGGGAGTGGCACCAAACAGATCGGTTAAAAACACCACACCCTCACCTGCGTGTACCTGCCGCGCGGCAGCCTGAATGCGCTGTACCGACTGTTCAATGTCTTCGTCGCCGGGCACATCCACCACCGCCAAGCCCTCGGGTAAAGAACCCATCACGTGTTTAACGCATTGGGCGATTGCATCGCCCAATGGGGCATGGGTCACCAGCACCAAGCCCAGCATCAGTTGCCCTCCTGCAAGGCGTTTTCAACGGCTTGCACAAAGGTATCCGCCACCGGGAAACCGGTTTGATCCATGATTTCGCGGAAGCACGTAGGGCTTGTTACGTTCACTTCAGTCAGGTTTTGTCCAATGATGTCCAGCCCAACGAGTAATAAGCCGCGTTTTTTCAATTCTGGAGCCAGTGTGCGCGCAATATGCCAGTCACTCTCGCTCAAAGGCTGGGCACGCCCGGTTCCGCCAGCAGCCAGGTTGCCACGGTGCTCACCTTCTTTGGGCAAGCGTGCCAGGCAATACGGCACCGGCTCGCCATTGATGAGTAGCACACGTTTGTCGCCATCCACAATTTCTGGAATGTAGCGCTGAATCATGGCGGTTTTTTTGCCATAGTCGGTCAGCGTTTCAAGTATTACACCCACGTTTTGATCGCCTTTTTTCAAACGAAAAATTGAGGTGCCACCCATGCCATCCAATGGCTTGGCGATGGCATCTGGGTGTTGTTCCAGAAAACCGCGAAGCTGGGCGGCGTTGCGCGACACCAGGGTAGGCACCACGAACTGTTCAAACTGGGCGATGGTAAATTTTTCGTTGTGATCACGAATCGCGCGTGGGCTGTTGAATACACGGGCACCTTCGCGCTCACCCTGTTCAAGAAGCCAGGTAGCTGTCACAAACTCGGCATCGAAAGGTGGGTCTTTGCGCATGATGACTGCATCCAGGTCTTTCAGGGCCACCTCTTCACGACCCACCTCGGAGTACCAAGGCTTGCTGGCGCGGTCAATCGCGATCCACACCACTTGGGCGCGAACACCTGCACCAGTGGCCCAGTGCAGGCCACCATCCTCAATCACCCCCACCTTCCAGCCGCGCGATTGCGCCGATTCCATCATGGCAATTGAGGAATCCTTTTTCGGATTCAGGCTGGTGAGTGGGTCGATGACACACACAAAGCTGCGACTGCTCATGCGGCCAACTCCACGCTGGCTGTGGCCTCCAGTTCCTGCGATGCAGCGAGTGCGGCCAGACGACCAATCACGCCGTAGGCATAGAAACGATTCATGGCCGCATCGGGGCGGTCACTGCAATCGGGTGTGTTACACGGTGTTTCAAACGCCAAAGGCACAAAGTGCATGCCGGGTGCATTCAGGTTTTCATCACGCCCACGGCCGGTGTGTACGCGGTAGAAGCCGCCCACAACATAGCGGTCGATCATGTAGACCACTGGCTCGGCCACGGCGTCTTCAATGTTCTCGAAGGTATGCACGCCCTCTTGAATGATCACGTCAGACACCTGCAAGCCTTCTTTCACAACCGACATTTTGTTGCGTTGCTTGCGATTCAAGCCCACCACTTCCGAGGCGTCTTTCACGGTCATGATGCCCATGCCGTAAGTACCGGCATCGGCTTTCACGACCACATAAGGTTGTTCGTCAATACCGTACTCGGCGTACTTCAAGCGAGTTTTGGCCAATACTTCATCGACCGCTTGCGCCAATGCTTCTTCGCCCACGCGCTCTTGGAAATTTAATTGATTGCGGTGGGTGAAATAGGGATTGATCAACCAAGGGTCGATTTCCAGCATTTCAGAGAATGCTTCCACTACTGAATCGTAAGCCTTGAAGTGGGCACTTTTACGGCGAGTGGCCCAGCCAGCATGCAAAGGCGGCAGCAAAATTTGATCCTTAATGCCTTGAAGTATCGGCGGCACGCCTGCGGACAAATCGTTGTTCAACAACACCGCACAGGGCTCCAGTCCCTCAACACCCACACGGTTGCCATAGCGCTTCAGCGGCTCCAGCACAATGTGCTGACCGTCGGGCAAATCAAAGCGCGTGGGTTCGGTAATTTCAGGCGACACCGAGCCCAGGCGAATGTCCAGGCCGGTTTGCTTCAGAATGGCTGCCAAGCGGGCCACATTCGTGAGGTAAAACGTATTACGTGTGTGATTCTCGGGAACCAGCACCATGCTGCGCGCTTCCGGACAGATTTTCTCGATGGCGCTCATGGCGGCCTGAATGGCCAACGGCATCATATCTGGGGCCAGGTTGTTGAACCCGCCGGGGAACAAGTTGGTGTCCACAGGGGCCAGCTTGAAACCAGCGTTGCGCACATCGACTGAACTGTAGAACGGGGGGGTATTCTCGTTCCAGGCCATGCGAAACCACCGCTCGATTTCGGTGGTTTTGTCGAGCATTCGTTTTTCAAGATCCAGCAGCGGACCGGTTAAAGCTGTAACTAGATGAGGAACCATCAACACTCTCTGGGTAAGACACTTCGCCAAGTGTAATCCAAAACGCTGCACTGCCACATTGGGGAGGGAAAATCGGGGGGTGAAGGGCTGGGGAATTGACGGACGAGGTGGGAACGTGGGGAAGGTCAGAGACCACGGTCTGCTCAGAAATCTGTTTTTCCGGCTTGTGTGTGTGACTGGGCTAAAGCCGACTCGCCAAAAAACACGGGCGAGCTCGGCTTTTCGCCGCCGGCGACCGCCCATTCGCACTTCACACCGGCAGATTTCCTTGAATCGCAGACGTGGTTCCCTGAACCTTCCCCCCGCCCGTCACCATACGTGAATTCTCTCAGCCGCTGCTGCCTTCACACCCGTTTTACCTGGGTTGGAGAAAGGCCAACGCCGGAGCTGCAATCAATCGATGTTGATTGCGCGGGGTGGGTCTTCGCTTCAAGAAAGCTTGCCCGCTTGAATCTGGTTTGGCATGGTCGCCACTAGGCGACACCACGCCCCGACCGTCTTTTTTGGAGGGGCTTGGTGAATGACAAACCAGATTCAAAAAGGGGGCTTTCAAGCTTTCCGCGAAGAACTGCCTCGTGCGGTCTACATTGATTGGCTAGAAACCGGCCAGTGCCATCACCAATTCAAAACGGTTGAAGGCAGCAAAAAAGGCACCCGAAGGTGCCTTTGAATCAGCCCTTTACCCCGGGCTGAAGGATTCCACCTAAGTGGAGAGTGTGACTTACTTGCTGTAGGCTGTTTCACCGTGTGAGGTGATGTCCAGACCTTCGCGCTCTGCATCTTCAGAAACACGCAAACCGACGATCAGATCAACCAGTTTGAACGCAATTGCAGCGACGATACCAGACCAAACGATGGTGATTACCACGCCCTTGGCTTGTACGGCCAACTGAGAAGCGATCACGAAGTCGTCACCCATGGTGCCGCCCAGGCTAGGTGCTGACAACACACCCACCATCAAGGCACCCAAGATACCGCCCACGCCGTGTACACCGAATACGTCCAGTGCGTCGTCTGCACCCAACATCTTCTTCAGGCCAGTTACGCCCCACAGGCAGATTGGACCAGCCATCAAGCCGAGGATCAGTGCGCCCATTGGGCCGATCGTACCGCAAGCTGGTGTAATCGCAACCAAACCACCCACTGCACCGGAAGCAGCACCCAGCATGGAGGCCTTGCCTTTCAGCAGTGCTTCAGCAGCGGCCCAGCTCAGTGTTGCAGCCGCCGTGGCCAGCAATGTGTTGATGAAGGCCAATGTTGTACCACCGTTGGCTTCCAGGTTTGAACCGGCGTTGAAACCGAACCAACCCACCCACAACATGGAGGCACCGACCATGGTCAATGTCAGGCTGTGTGGAGTCATGGCTTCTTTGCCGTAGCCTACACGCTTGCCGATCATGTAAGCACCCACCAAACCTGCAACCGCAGCGTTGATGTGAACCACTGTGCCGCCAGCGAAGTCGATTGCGCCGTCTGCGAAGATGAAACCTGCAGCGTCCCACACCATGTGTGCGATTGGGATGTAGCTGAATGTGAACCAGATTGCACAGAACAACAGCACTGCGGAGAACTTGATGCGCTCAGCGAATGCGCCCACAATCAGCGCACAGGTAATGGCCGCAAAGGTTGACTGGAATGCGATGAAAATGAATTCGGGGATCATCACGCCTTCGGTGAACGTGGCTGACAGGGAGTCAGGTGTCACGCCGCTCAAGAACAGTTTGCTGAAGTTGCCCACGAACGGGTTGTCACCACCGCCGAAAGTCAAGCTGTAGCCGTAAACAGCCCACAACACCACGATCAGACAGAACACGGACATTACCTGCATCAGCACAGACAACATGTTCTTTGCGCGTACCAAGCCACCGTAGAACAATGCCAAGCCTGGAATGGTCATGAAGATAACCAAAATAGTCGCGACCATCATCCAGGTGATATCGCCTTTGTTCACTGTTTGTTCAACAGCTGGGGCAGCTTCTTCTGCGGGAGCAGCTTCTGCGGCCATGGGAGCTTCAGCGGCAGGCGCTTCGGCAGTAGCTGCCTCGACGGGAGCAGCCATTGTTTCGGTGGCTTCGGTGGCAGGCGCCATCGGTGTTTCTTGTGCAAACACACCGGGGCTTGCAACACTGAAACCCAGTGCAGCGGCCGCCAGCCAGACAGTCAGAAGTTTTTTCATGATTTCCTCACTTCTCTCTGGTTAAAGGGCGTCTTTACCGGTTTCGCCTGTGCGAATACGGGTAACACTCAACAAATCAAACACGAAAATTTTGCCGTCACCGATCTTGCCGGTCTTGGCCGCTGCTTCAATGGCTTCGCATGCCTGGTCTACCAGGCTGTCGTCCACGGCTGCTTCAATTTTCACTTTGGGCAAAAAGTCGACTACATACTCGGCGCCACGATACAGCTCTGTGTGACCCTTTTGGCGACCAAAACCTTTCACTTCGGTAACCGTAATGCCTTGCACGCCGATGGCAGACAGCGCTTCACGGACTTCATCGAGTTTGAAAGGCTTAATGACTGCTGAAATTAGCTTCATTACGCACTCCTGAATTAAGTTTGAAGAGGGTAAAAACAGCGCCCCTCTTCAGAGCGCTGTCTGGATTCAATTTAGAACTTGGCGCTGAGAGTCAAAATCAATGAACCCTCTGTGAAATCATCGGCACCGCCCAAGATCAAACCAGCTGCTTTATCTTCTGCTTCAACATAAGCTGCTGTCACAGAGTAGTTGCTGTTGAATGCATAGGTTGCACCGATGCTGTAGTCAGAGTAAGAATCAATCGTGCCAGTTGCACCGGGACGGTTATCGGCCATATCCTTGTCGAAGGATGTCAAACCGTAGTGAGCGGTCAACGACAACTTGTCTGACAATGGGAATGTATAGCCCAAATCAAGGTAGGTTGAGCCTCCCTGGTCAGTCGAGCCGTTAGCCGCGGTAAATGCGAAATAATCATCCGATGCTGCATATGACAGTTTTGCATAGGCGCCCGCATATGAAAGCTTTCCGTACACTTCCAATGTATCTGCGTCTGGGCCAGTGCCCTGATCGTAACCTTCGTAGAAATAATACAAAGCACCGACATCATAGCCAATACCGCTCACCTCACCAGCGTAGCCGCCGTAGAAGTCCATCTCCAGACCTGCACCAGTGCCCAGATTGCTGATGTTAGAGTTCCAGTTACCTACATAGAACCCGTTACCAAACGCTACATCAAATCCACCCTGGAAGGCTGGACCAGACTGAGTTTGAGAAATACCGCGGAATTTGTAATCGGTTGTAACGTTAGCGTTTGCAGCTACTGTTACTTCAGCTTGTGCCGTTGAAACAGCACCGAAAGTAGTTGCGGCGATTGCAGCGACCAGTACTAATTTTTTCATCTCACTCTCCTAAAAATAGATGAATGCCGTAAAGTTTTTTTGGCAAGGGTCTATTAGCGAGAAGTGTGCCAGCCGTGAACTCGTCGGTAATTTCGCGATAAATCCCCCTTTTTCGGGCACAATAGCGATTCAAATTTTTGAATTTTCAGTCGCAGCACCAAATTGGTGCACTCTTTTGGTGCGATGCGAGACAACTCTTTTGGGGTAAACATTGGCGAATAATCCTTTCGACACCGTCGCGGCCAAAGTGGGTGAATTGCTCAATGCAAAGGGCCTTCAAAACATGGAAAACCCAGTCACACAGCTGATTCGACAGGGTTTGCAAGACATGGAATTTGTCAGCCTTGAGGATTTTGAAATTCAAAAGGAAGTGCTGAACAGGCTGCGCGAAAAGGTGCATGCACTGGAAATGCGCGTGGCTGAACTCGAAAAGCGGGCTTGATTGATTGTCTGGCCTGGCATTCTCTGCCGGGTGATGTAAACCGAAGCACCCGTTTGCCAAAACACACCGTGTGGGGATAATCGTCGGGGTTTGACTGCCTGCCCCACCATGCCTTTAGCCACTCTTCACAGTCTTACTTTTGTGGGCGTTCGCCCAGTCGCGGTTCAAATTGAGGTTCATCTGTCGGCTGGTTTGCCTTCCTTTGCGCTGGTTGGTCTTCCCGACACCGAAATTCGCGAATCAAAAGAACGGGTTCGCTCTGCGCTGCTTAATAGCGGATTCGAGTTCCCTTCCCAACGAATTACAGTCAACCTTGCACCAGCCGACCTTCCCAAGGGCAGCGCTGCATTCGATCTTGCGGTGGCACTGGGCATTGCCAGTGCATCGGGCCAACTGGCCAAAGCCGACCTTTCTGACTGGTTGTTTGCCAGCGAACTTTCGCTTTCCGGTGCGCTGACTGCTGTGCGCAGTCCTTTTGCGCTCGCTGTTGCTGCCCGCAAAGAGGCCACTGCGCGCCAGCGCCCCATGAAACTGATGATGCCCAAAGCACAAGCCAGCCTTGCCGCCACGGTGCCCGGCATTGCGATATTCGGTGCCAGCAATTTGTTTGAAGCGGCCGCGCATTTGGTGGGGCACGGCGCACCTCTTGAACAACACGCCCACCACACGCAAAACCATACAGGCCTGGTAAACCTGCTCGACATGGCCGAGGTTATTGGCCACCATACCGCAAAACATGCCTTGCTGACTGCCACCGCAGGCCAACACCACATTCGCTTGGTGGGGCCGCCCGGCAGTGGAAAGTCGATGCTGGCACAGCGTGTGGGCAGCCTGATGCCACCTTTGCCCTTTGAAGACTCGCTGGAAATCTCGGCCATTCGAAGCTTGAAAGGCGAAAGTGATGTGCTCAGCCCGCAACGTCCTTTCAGGAACCCTCACCCCAGCAGCAGCATGGCTGCATTGATAGGTGGCGGATGTTATTTCTGTTTGAAGATGCGACTACACATCTAAATATGCGACCTACTACCCTGCGGCTCGTATTGATCATGTCAAAACTCATACAGCTCACCGTACCTCCGCCACCAGTGCGCATATTGCCGTTGGCATCGTACGTGTCGCTTGGATTTGTGCGCCCAGCGCCGACTCCTCAGGGCTTTCCCTTTAAGCACAGTTCCATACCCGAGTGTCTTCTACCGAAGGAATTCCATTGATTGGTATCGCTGTGACGGTCAGGCAACATTGACGCTATTGACTCCGGCAGTCTTTAGCAGTTGATAAAGGGTTGCAATCTTTGCTCGGGTACCGCGCTGTGCGCAGTACGTGAAAACAACTCGTTGTTTTGCGCGAGTGAATGCCACAAAGAACCCAGCAGTGGCCTCTATGTGGTCATTTGAGAAACTCCACCATGCACCATCATCCAACCCGATGAATATCACACTGTGGTATTCGAGACCCTTGCTTTTATGAATGGTCATTAGAGGAATGGCATGAATGCCTTCATAGCCATCAAGAGCTGATGGCCACTGGATATCATCGGCCGACGACGCTAGCAAATGCTCCGCTGCCGAATCGAGCACTTTCTCGAGCCAATCTCCTTGTCCGTAAGCTGGATTAACAACGATCAGCCTCTCACGACCAATAAACTTTAAGATATCGTCCACAATCGAGCGTGATACAGCCTTAGATCTTGGAGGATTCGGATGGGAGACGCTAAGTTTACGTACGTACGCATCCAATTCCTGGGATAGCCTTGCCTGAGCGACCTCATCATCTGGAGAGACACCACGTAGGGCGATGAGTGCCTCCATGCACCTTGTCCAATGCCGCCCCGCCCGAGCGGTCATTGTGAGACGTAGGACTGCCACAATCAGTTGGGAAAGGTCTTCCACAAGTAAGTCTTGGAGCATGATCGATCCAATCATTCCAGCTTCGTTGCGCAGAGGAATTCCTGCTGCCAGAAACGCTGGCTCTAGAACACCGGCATAGTCGCTCGCCTTCTGTCGGACCAGCAGAACAAAATCGCGGGGGACAAGTTTGTGGGTTTTCATCTCGCCTACGACAAAATCGGCCAAGCGCCTCGCCTCAATCTCTGGTGTCGAAAAATTCAAGATAACGCAACTATCTCCGGCGATGGTGCCTGCAGTCTTTGACACCGGCGCCACGGCTCGGGCGTCCAAAGCCTGCGCCAGGACGTGCTGGATACGTACAAGCTCTTTTGACGAGCGATAGTTGTTATAGAGCGGCGTTCGTGTTGCGCGGAAGTCTCCCTCAAAGGCAGTGAACGGATCGTCCATCGCCATTGCCCAGCGCATGATCTGCTGCTTATTATCTCCAACAGCAGTAATCACAGTGTCTGTGCCGAGGAAAACGGTGCGGACCAAGTCGTACTGGATGTGTGTCGTATCCTGAAACTCGTCCATGAAGAGGTGCGAGTACGTGAGTCGGAGCGCATGAGTCGCCATCGGATTGACCCGCAACAGTATTTCGGCAAGTCGCCCGATCATGGGAAATGACAAGACACTTTTCTTGCCATCATGGAGCGAAATTTGCCAGAAACGACTAGCAGCCCACTGGGCAGGTGTTGGATGTTGCCAATCATCTTCCGGGAGTGGTGATCCCACTAGGTGCCGACGCTCGAAAGCCTTCACAGATATAGCTTGGATATCAGCGTGAGTGCCGACCGAAGCTGGAGGTACCCCGACCTGTCGAGAAAGGAACTCACGGTAATCTCGATCACCGGGAAACATGATTTCATAATCGGGCCGAGGCCGCCAACGCTCAGGCAATGCCTGACCGAAGCGGTCAATCAACCCTTTCGCAAAAGCGTCGAACGTCATCGAGTCAAAACGTTCGGCATGGTTGCGATGGCAGCGTTGGCGTACCCGCGCAGCGAGGTTTGTTGCAGCATCGCGCTTAAAACTGATCGCGAGAATGCGTCTTGGCGCAGGTGAAGCACCTGTTTGGAGAAGATAAGCTGCGCGTTGCGCGAGCAGTTCAGTCTTGCCCGCGCCGGGGCCAGCGATGACGGATCGATTCTCTGTAGAACGGACAACCTTTAACGCATTCGTTTCAAACGTATTCACACCCACCGGTTTCCAATCCTCCGGGCGTACCCGCCGCGACAACAGTGCCATACCTAGTCCCTCCGCAAGAACTTGGCGATGTGATTGAGAACCTCTTCCAGCACGGCAGGCATACCGGTTCTACAGTCATTTTTCTTAATGTGCGTCAAGGCCGCCAGATGCGTTGCTGGCTTGCTGTTGGTAAGAAAGTGATAGCGGTAATTAGGAAAAAGTTCAGGATAGTCTTTGAACGGTCCGGCATAGGGTTTGAGCCCTGGTCCTTCGGTCCCCAGCACAACTTTTGCTGCTTTATCTATAGCCATTCTCGGGCCGCAGCCCTTAGGGATAATAGCTTGGTACGCACTAGGGAACGCTTTAAGCATAGCAAGATCGAGATCCAGTGGTGCTGAGAAATATACGCCATGTGATTTGAGACTATCGACCCAAGCCATGAGATTCTTCTGATCCTCTGCATCCTCCCAAGTATGCATCATTGCAAAATCCGCATCGGACAGGATGCCCTTGTCAATTTTCAAAAGCTTGTCCTTACGCACATTGACGTCGATGAGCTTCTCGATCGCAGTCTTTACTCGGCCAAAGCCACCGCCGTCTCGCCCAAGGTCAAGATCTAGGAGGGTCGCATGCGGAATGCCAAGGTGGGTCAGCAATCGCCAAAAATGCTGAGTATGACGTCCGCCCAAGGGGACGATCGCGACAAAGGCTGGATCAATAAGGAGATCGAGCGACTTCGCCAGAAATGGGAGGACAATACGCTCCGAATCGCCCTCTACGAGTAGGACGAAGCGGGCGAAGTATAGTTCTGGGTAAGCGAGCATGGCACCACGAACGAACTTGGCAGCCTCGTCAGTCCCTGTCGGAAGTAGTATCTTTTTTACTGACGAGACACGTGTTTTCGGATCGCAACGGCAGTAGCGAACTTCAGGCGGATTTACGCGGCTCAGCACTGCCGGTGAATGGCTGGTAATAATAGCTTGTGCCCCTCCCGCATCGGTCAGTGAGCGAATCTGCCCAATAATTCGGGCGAGATAGTAAGGCGAGAGATGGTTCTCCGGCTCCTCTAGAGCGAATAACGTCAGTGCGGGTATATGTAGCGTGTCTTCACGAAATCCTTCTACCGTACCGGCCACCACCTCACGCTCTAGATCGAAAACGGCCGCAGCCAAAGCGAAGTAATAAAGTGATTGCTGTCCATCGCTCAAAGCATCTAGGCCACGCTCCCGACCGCCTGGTCCTTGCTCAAAGATGACGGCAATCTTGTTGACGACCTCCTCGAACCGACGACTGACTAGGCTGAGCCTAGGTTTAGAATCAACCACATCATCGTGGAGGCCCAACCATCGTGCTTGCAAGGCTTTACTGATCGCGGCAATCGCCGATTCACCCTCGAATGCGCTAGTAAGGTTTTCGGTTGCATCTTGAACGGCCTCTTCTGTTTCGGATGACCATTCAATAGCACGAAGTAGGCGTGCGGCGAGTGCTCCGGCCGTTGCCTTAACCTGAGCTGCTGCGTCCCGGCTGGCAGGTGTGTAGTAGAGCTGGATTAAGCCACGATCCGCCGCGAGAACTGGGTGACACGAATCCTTATCCGGATCATCGTCAAGCGTATCAACCCAGAAAAGTTCCTGTGAAATCTCACCTTCAATCGTTCCGTCATCTTCCCACCGAGCTTCGAGGCGCAGGCGGCAAACCGGCGAGTCCCCTTCTCGCAGGATTAACATATGCCGGAAAGAGGGAGCTATGACCTCAGGTGTCGCAGTTCCATCGGCTAGCTCGTGCAACCCTATCAGCACATCGACAAACAAATCCCTGGCTGTGCGATCATCGGGGTCCTCCTCGACTCCCGAGTGAAAATCTGAACGAAGGACTGTACGTTGCGAACGCGACACGCCGAACATTTTTGATAACGCGTGCAGTAGTGCTGTTTTGCCAGCTGCGTTTGGACCAACGACGGCTGTAATTTCCGATGCAATCGGTATTGTTATTGGTTCTGGGCCAAAACAACGAAAACCCGACAACTTTATAGATTCAATACGCACTGAATATCCCCCGCGTGCGACAACGCATGTATTTAATATGAGTATTTTTGTATCGCAACCTATTGCTTACAGTGACAATGACCTGCCCGGGAATTTCCTACCAATGAGAACTTAACTTTCGAGTCTGGGTTGGTAAATTGTTTTGCAATCCTGCCACGAATTCATTCGGGGTCCGGTAGTTCAAACTGGAATGCGGTCGAAATGCATTGAATGCTACCTCGAGTCTTCAATAATTACTCTTGCTTCAAGTCTGTTCAGAAACCACTCCATCGACAGCCATTCATCCCTGAATTTACCGTTGAAGATTTTGTTGGTTCCGTTTTGCCATGGCCTGCCAGGATCAATCATCACACTTTCAAGGTCACGATCCACCAGCAGTTTGCGTAGTCGCGCATCCTCACTTTCAGCGTTTTTACGCGTCGAACTCCATCGGTTTCCAAGTCGCCAAATTTCTTGTGCCACGCACAAATTGTATGTTCGTTTACATCGTGGCGTTTGGGCAATCTACACTACGGCGTCTTTTTCAGTTTCTCTCAGGATTCCAACAATCTGTTTCATCGCTGAATCGGCCTCGTTTTATTTAGTGTTTTAATTAGCTGATAGACCATTGTAGTTGAGTCACGTTGGATCGAAAAATCCAGAGCGGGTCAACGGGCTGATTGTAAAAATTTTGGCAGTTTTTTATGGAATGGCGGAAAACTTACCCCATCACCACAAAAAAATTAACAACGAACTTGCGCGCATTCATGGTAAGACCGAGTTATCCAAGATCAATCAAATAATATTTAACACTACTTAACCCCAGCACTAACAAATCTAACATAAGCGAAAAAGCATAAAACTAATCCAAGCATGGTTGCTGGGAAAAAGTTTGAGATAAAAATGTCAAATCCAAATTTCAGATTGTAAAAATAAACCAAAGGGGCGATTAACAAGTAGGTCAAGTATAAAGAAACTGCGATTTTTGCATTTTCACGCGCCGTAAAGTAATAAGCCACCCACAAAAGACATGAAAGCAAAATCGACTGAATAAACAAATCTAAAAAAAACAACTCGGAGTAAATTAATAAAGCCAAAAACAGTAAAGAGAAAAAAAGTATAGGATATCTAGAGTCAATCCAATATTTCCATCTTTCATATGAAACACTCGAACTCTCGGGTACAAAAAATTTTCTTTTATTCATAGCAAATTCCTATTTGTTCTCTACAATTTTATTTTTCGCATCTATTACCGTTTGACTCATTGCGTCTCTAGCTATAGTAGGAGAAACCCCAACCACAGGAAAAATTCTTCTCATAATTAGCGATATGCTGCTATCAGCCGCGAACGTAACAGGATTGGGATTTAACATAATGCCAGTGAAGCTCATACTTACCCCTACCAAAGCCAGAGGCACCGCTGGTGCATTATAAGGCGGTGTAAATCCGGCAACAAATCCAGAGAACATGACAACGTGTCCACCATATTCATCTAAGGTCTCAGCCGTGTTAGTTCTAAACTCACGTCCCTCTTTAGTACTAAAAAAACCTTTTCTATCTGAAACCCCGGCCCTGCGATCTGCCATCGATAACGCGGGATCTGAGTATCTCGCCTGATTATAAAGGTAAGCAAACGCCCCTGTAATCGCTCCATTGGAGAACTTGCCCCCGGTCAGCTCAGATATGGTGCCTCCCACTGTACCTGCCATCAATGCACCTGTGAACTTGTCTGAGAAGGTTGTACTTCCCGCAAATTCAGCAATGTATGGCGAAGTAATTTTCGTGAATCCTCCAGCAAGAGCTCCACTGCCGCAATCTCCACCGTTAAGCGTGGCTGAGGCACAACCCAGGGCTGCATGCGAAGCAATTGCTTCGGCACTAGCAAATGTTCCAGGCGCTGTCCCGAATTTCTGCCCAATTTGCCCGGCAAGCCCACCTGTGAATCCACCAATGAATGCGCTTTTCAGGTTACCTCCACTACCCACAAAGCTGCCAGCAAATCCACCTGCTGCACCTGCACCAAACGCTCCACCAATAAATTTACTAGCAGTGTACCAATCACCAACGGAGATACCAATTGCAATTCCCACTACTGCTCTGAACAGACTGTTCTTGAACAACTTCTTGAGGAAGAATCCAGAGGGATCTGTATAACTCAGCGGGTTGTTGTTCACATACGCATAGCGGTTGTAGTTCTGCAGGTTCGTCGGCTGCGCTATAAACGGATCCGCACTCATGAATCGACCTAAGCTCGCATCGTAAATACGCCCGTTCATATGCACCAAACCCAAATGATCTAGGTGCTCATGCCCGGTAAATCCGCGATCGGTTTCGCCCAATAAGTGGCCGCCATTGGCCGTGTAATCCGTCCCGTTGAGGTTTCGTCGCTTGCCCCACGCGTCGTAGCTGTATCTCTCCAGTACCGTACCCGTCTCTCCCGTAATCAACACAACGCTGCCTAAGTGATCCTTATGCAAGTATTTAGTGCTCACCGTCTCAGTAGTTGTTTCAGACTGACCTAACAAACCTCCAAGTAGGTTGGGCTTCACCACTGAAATTGAGTCTATATGCAGCACTTTACCCGCAATGTAGTATTTTGCTTGTGTGGAACTGGTGCTCGTGTTGCTGCTTTGCTCCAACTCAAAGTTATTTACATACCAGGTGATAATGTTTCGTCCGTCGTATGCTGCAGTTTGTTTGACGCGCTGGTGCTCTGGCCCGTACCTGAAGCTGCTGTTCTGGCTGCCCTGCGTGATGGTATCAACCATGTTAAAGCTCATCCAGCTCACCGTGGCTCCACCCCCTGTGAGCATATTACCGTTGGCGTCATACGTGTAGCTCGGGCTATTCGCGCCGTGCACACTGCCCGTGATTTTGGTGAGCTGGTGTGGCTTGGTGGTTGTGCCATAGGTATAGGTGCGGGCATCCTTGGTGATGATGTTGCCGTACTTGTTATAAGTCACCGTTTTGCCTGGCACGCCGGTGGTTCCAGTGGTGCTGGTCAGACGGTTCAAACTGTCGTAGCCTAAGTTCTCTGCCCGGGCAACTGGGGTGCCAGTGTTGCCTGGTGCTCCAAAGTCCATCCAGCTCCTGGCACTCAGATTGTTCTCGCTGTCGAAACTGTAACCCTCGGCGAGCCGATCCGCCGTGGTTGTAGTCGTGCCCACCGCGTTTGTCTTCAAACGTCCCCAAGCATCGGATTGCGACACTTCAATCAAACCATTGCCCATGGTAACTCGGGCAATCTGGTCCATTCCGCTAGCCACAAGACTGTGCATTTCCCACAGTTTTGTATTGGCAGTGTGATTCAATTGGCGAATCAAACCGACTCCGCTGTATTCATTGCGCACGATAAAGCCGGCTGTGGGCGCGGCATTGGTGGTGGGCGCTGCGTTGGGCTGCACGCGGGCCGGGTATACGTGGCGCGCCACTCGACCGGTCGTGGATGCATACACGGTACCGCTCCAGAATACGTTGCCATCCATGGCAACTCGTTCACTCACTTCCCGACCAATACTGTCATAACAATGCACTCGGTCGTAACCAGTGCTGGTGGTGGCTTGAGTCAGCTTTCCTTTGGCTGTATTGGGTGCTGCAGCACAATGGCTGCTGTGAGTATCATAGCTCCAGGTGCTGATCAGGTCAGCCTCCCGCCTTTCGGTTTGACGCCCAGCTACATCGTAGGCAATCGTGGTGAGTTGGCCTTTGCCATTTTGCTGAAGTCGAAGCTCACCAACGGCGTTGTACCGGTACTGCCAAGTGCCCATGTGAGGATCTGTCATGGCGGTCTTTCTGCCACGAAGATCGTATGTAATTGTTGTGATCACTCCACTGGCGTCGGTCTGGATCTGATTGCCCAGCGCATCATAGGTGTGGGTGATGGTGTTGTTTTGCGCATCGGTCACACTGATCAACTGACCCAACACGTTGTAGGTGCTGCTGGTGGTTTGCCCTTTGGTGTTTGTGCTGCTGTTGCTCAAACCATTGTAAGCCACCGTGCGTGCATAGCGGCCATTGACCTTGTTCGCAGTGTTGGTGGCACCTGCATCTTCTGTTTCTTCTCGCACAACCCGGTTCAAGATGTCGTAGGTGCTGTAGGCCCACTGAATGGTTTGTGTCGCAGTGTGTCCGATACTATCCGCAAGGTAAGTGTTGCTCTTTTTAGCCACGCGACCCCATGCGTCATACACGGTGTCTTGCGTGCTCCAGGTCCAGGAGGTGGTACCAGTGAGCACCTGGGTTTGGCTGCGAATGACACGGTTCTGGTTGTCGTAGTAAGTTCTTGAGACTGGGCCGATCTGTGCGTTACTGCTGCTGAGGTTGCCAGTACGAATGTAGTAGTACGGGGTCACACCCTGAATGCTGGTGGGACAGGCGCCCGAGGCTGCACCTGTACAGAACGCATATTCCCAGTAAGTCTTGCTACCATCGGGACGCACCTCACCGGTTTTTCGTCCAAAATCATCATACGTCCAGGTGGTGATCAGTCCATTGGGGCCAGTTTGTTTGCTCACCGTACCAAAGCGCGGATCAAACTCCTGGGTTTCGCTGTGCCCCAGTGCGTTGGTGTTGCTGGTTGGGAACTGACCTGCCACCGGGTTCACGGTAGTGGCGCTGTAACTGGTGCTCAGGGTGCGCGCGGAAAACTGGGCGTAGTTGCCACCGACAGTGGCTGTGGCCGGGGGCGCTGGGGGTGCGGCGGCCTCATTGCCCACACCAGCAATGGCCGAACCATTGCAATTTCTTGTTTGGGTTGACGTGCGGTTGCCATAGGCATCTAGGGTGTATTGAGTGGCAACACACAAGGTGGCATTGGTCGGTTCGACCACTTCACGGATCAGAACCCCATCAGCGTCATACACAAAAGCGCTAGTTCGGGTAACTGTTTCTGCTTGAGCAACTGTTGCCGCAAATAACAATGGCAGTACAAGCCCTAGGGTCTGAAGAAGTGGTCTCATGTCCGTATGAACCTTCTGTTCTGTAGTTTATTTATTGGTCTTATTCGCTTGGCTCAAGGGCTAAACCTTGCTGACGTGGATAAAACTTTTTAATTTATCCACATCAACATGAAAGTCCTAATGGACCGGGCTCCAATTGATTTTTTCTTTAATACTTGTTTTTCTATCCTCAATACCTACCAAAGCGGTCGGTTTTTGAAGTGTCGACTTTTCTTAAAACATTTGTAATCAAGGTTTGACATGGGTGACGGCACTTTTAATTAGTCTGCCCTGTCTGGCTCGCTCGGCATTACTGTCATACGTGTTGATGGTAGTGCGGCTGTAACCACTGGCTGTTCCATCGGGGTTTAGTGTTTGCTCCTGCATTTGGGTGGCGTTCCCGTACCCATCAAGTGTGGTGAGTGTGCGTTTTCGCGGCAACTCCACCCCTTGTTGCGAGGTAGATGTCATTTCCCACTGCCGGGTGGTGCTATCGGCCGTGTACGGGATCACAATCTGTCCGTTGAGTGCTGCCGTGCCACAGGTTTGTGCAGTGGCATTGGCAAGGGTTCTTACCCGAATGATGCTGTCCGTCTGCTCACGCAATCCACCCAATGGCAACTTCACCTGGGTTTGCACCGCCATCCCCAAACATGGCCACTGTTGCGAGTACGTTGAGCGCAACGTCGGCATCGACACACCGTCTGAACCAGTCATCTGGCTCTCCATCCACTCAAATCCCAAAAAGCCCCGGCCATACTGTCTGTCAACTTTTCCCCCAAAATATCTAAAGTTTGTGGTGCTGAATCCTCCAATACCATTTGACTCACGAACTTCTTTGGTTACGACAAAACCGCCTGGCAAGTTTGCCAATGGCCATGTGTAACCGGATTGCGAACCAAACGAAGAAATTTCTCGAGAAGAAGAAAAGGTTGGTAAGATTTCATGACTGTTAACAGTGATTTTTTTAATAGTGGAATAGTGCGAGCTTTTCTGCAGTTTACAAACCAAGCCAGAAGCGCGTCTTATGCAATAGTCAGGCTTTCCGTCATTATTTAAATCCACAAAACGGCCAGTAGAATAGGTAGAAGCTAACTCCAAGTCTGCCCCAGGCTCAAGACTCACCCCATTTACGGTCACTGGAGTTAAATTTAAGATCGAACCCAAATGACAGCGGATGGTCAGATTTTCGCGGAAACAAACATCGGGAAAATTATCTTGATTTACGTCTCCGAGGTAAAAGTAAGAGCCTTTAATCGGAGAAGACCATCCATCAGCGTCAGTAAAAGCCGGATATTTATTTGATGGGGACAAGAAATCAGAAAAACCAAGGCTTCCAGAAAAATTGGAGGGAGATACGCTGATCCCGCAGCGATAACCCGACGATGTTTTTAAACAGAAGTCATCACTACCGTCATTAGAAATGTCAACATAAACGATTGAATTAATATATGAGGTAACTCCAGTAGGCAAAGCAGGGCCGTTAACCTCCCTGATGAAATTAATACCGTTACTCAAGTGACATTTTGAGGCTCCGTTAATTCCACATACATCGACAAAACCATCGCCATTAATGTCTGCGAATCTGATTGTGCTGTAGGCTGATTCGTTTGACCATCCAAGAGAATCTGAGAACGCTGGGCCGCGTTTAGGTAAACCAAAACTTGAGCCGTTGCCCAACCAGCAAACTATACCATCTGCATCTCTGCCACATAAATCGGAGAATGAGTCGCCATTGAAGTCCAGATGTATCAGTGAAGAATATCTAGATTTTTGATTCCATCCGATCGAATCGCTTAGATTTGGCCCTCTAAAACTAGTCGGAAAAGAATTTCCCGTGCCAATCCAACAGATGATGCCGGATGCGTCTTTGGCACATATATCTGCTTTTCCGTCACGGTTAAGATCTGGATATTGAATCGTTGAATAGCGTTGAGTGACACCCCATCCTGCTGCATCAGATAAAGGCGGTCCATTGAAGGGAGATAGAAACTGGCTACCATCAAAAATTCTACACTTAATGCCCGTAGATTCTCTATAGCAGAGATCGCTGTTACCATCTCCGTTCAGGTCAGGGTAAGAGATTGTCTCATAGTATTCTGGCTTATTAAAAGAATTAGCGTTAGACAGTCCACTTACTGAAATCGCTTCATTAAGGTCAGAATAAATTATATTTTGAGTATTTGAGTTCCACTCGAACGCAACACTTGGTAAACAATTGGATGCCACACACTCCTGGATAGATGTCAAATATTTCTCGTTGTTCGCCCCGGCCACTTGGTAAGTAAGTTGGTAGGATAGAACGACCTCACCGCTTAAATTCCATTGCGGAGAATAATCAACTGTACCCGTGTAAGTTATAGATGGGTTTTTACGAATCTGAATGCCGCGGATGGTACTGGCGGTGATGTAATAATAACCAGCCCCTGCGTTGAACTGCCCACCTTCCAATACCAATTCGGTTTTACCAAACGGATCTTGAGCAGTACCATATCCAAATTCAACACAATAATCAAATCCTTTATTTACCCTTATGTTCCCAGTGTAGCAAACGGCTCTTATCATATTTGGATTAAAACTGGCAGTGTAAAATGCCTTCCAATAATTTCCCTTGGAGTCAATTACAGATTCCAGTACAAAGCTATGCACAAATAAAGGTATAGACGAATTAAAAATTCCAATCCTTTTAACATATTTTTTAATTTCACCAGACTTTGTATGAACCTCAAAATACTTGGATTTATCTAGTGAAGAGGTATCAACCCCAATTATCTTGGATCCATCATATAGTTGTGTTTCATATATTGCACCATCTTGATGGTATGCGCCTGTTTTTAGTACTAGTCTTACTCCATCAAGGCACCAGACGTCTGAATTTGTGTAGGATAAGCTACCCTTAACTCCATCGACTTCTAGAGATTTTGCACATCTGTGAATTGTGCTTAATCCACCAACAACAAATCCTTTGCCCAATATGTCATGAGAATAACCGTTGTTGTACTCAATTGTTATGGGAGGCTTAACACCTGCTATACCTGGTGGCAATCTGAGTGGATATTTATATTCAAAGGCACCTGAAGAGTTAACATCCCAAGTCCCACGTCTATCCATTTGCGCATACACACTTAAGTGAAGCAAGGCGGCAAAGAGCGTGAATGTGATTTTAATAATTTTATTTAGCATTACACAGACCTTCTATTTGTTTATGTTTTTACCTGCACTTAAGAAAAACTTTGCGGCTTGAAATTGAATTTACAATATCATTTAGTTTTTAAAGATTTATTTTTTCTCAAAAAATTTTTAATCAAGATAAAGCCATTTAAATGGCATTTGGAAAAATCGCATTAATCATTAAGTGAGACTTTATTGATATTTAGTTTTATTAGTCATGACGCCATTGAATTAACGAATTACACTAGAGCTATCGATTTTTTGTGTGCTTGGTTTGATTTTATAAATTAAACTTCGACTTTGATAAATCTATTTTTTTAACTTTTTGCGATTCATAACTTTGCCTCATTAGTTTTTTACTGAGCATGGCAAATGGCGGTTTGATGCCAAGTTAAATTCATAATCATCGTGTTGCGCAGTTGATTAAGATTGTCCAAATTTGTTAGGAGTTGTTGCCTTCACCGTCTGCGTATGTTCAAGCCACGGGGCTAACCTCTGCGCAATATTGGACTGTTACAGGTACTACAATTAGATAGTGTAAATTTTCATCTTTATACCCCTAAAATGAGGGGGGGAGCAAACGTTAATAAACTCTGAGGGATCTAGTTTGAATACAGAATTTCTAATGTTTGGTAGTATTTGTACGCTCAATCGCAATACACTGTTACCAAGACTAATTCGAAAAATTTGTTAAAATGTGTATCTCGTCGAAACGTCATCTGGGCTTTACCCTGCTTGAACTTCTAGTGGTGTTAGTCATTCTTGGCCTCTTGGCAGCCTATGTTGGCCCACGCTATTTTGGCCAACTGGGCAAAGCTGAATCTAAATCAGCTCAAACGCAAATCAATGGCTTTGGCAAAGCACTTGATGCCTATCGGCTGGACACGGGCACCTACCCAAGCACCGCACAGGGCCTAATGGCTTTGTATCAAAAGCCAGCTCAAATCAATAATTGGTTTGGTCCTTATCTGGACAAACCTCCACCTGCCGACCCATGGGGTAAAGCCTATGAATATCGTTCACCAGGTCAGCACGGTGAGTACGACTTATTTACCTTGGGCAAAGATGCAAGCCCCGGGGGTGAATCAGAGAATGCTGATGTCACCAGCTGGGTTTCTGTCGGAAATTCGCGATAAATCAGCATGCCGCAATTCAACATCACAGCCATTGATCATTCTGGCGTACTTCAAACGCAGCGAATGAATGCGGATTCAAAGCAGCAGGCCGAATCATTGTGCATTGAAATGGGTTTGCAAGTCATTTCGGTCAAATTGCCATGGAGCCAACGTTTTGCAAGTAATTCACGCTCCAGCTTCAAACTGACTCCTTTCGCAGAGGAATTGCTGGCACTTCAAAAAGCAGGTCTTTCAATTTCAGAAAGCTTGAAGGGCTTGCACAGCAAAGCCAATGAATCACAAAAGCCAGTTTTGTCGGGGTTGATGCAAAGCATTAACCAAGGGCAAACTTTTTCCAACGCCTTGACCAACTACCCCGATGAGTTTCCTGCTCTGCTTCGCGCCTTAGTGCAAGCTGCAGAAACAACATCCGACCTGCCACAAGCTATTGAGAAATACCTGGAATATGCGCAACAGGCTGACCTGATCAAACGCAAAATTTCCAACGCAGCGCTTTACCCCAGCCTTCTGTTGTTGGTCGGTGGTGGTGTGTTGTTGTTTTTGCTGATGTACGTTATTCCACGCTTTGCCGGTGTGTACGAAGGGCTGCAAGGCGACCTACCCTGGCTTTCTGAAGTGCTGTTGTGGTGGGGCCGAGCAATGCGAGATCACGCGGCTTGGGTGTTCATGACCCTCTCGGGGTTGACATACGCTATTTACTCGACAATCAAGAACGCGAGTTACCAACGAAAAGTTTTGCAGTTTTTGCTTCGAAATCCCACTTTGGCAAAGCTCTGGCAGGGTTACCGTTTAAGCAGACTGTACCGTGCGCTGGGCTTGCTGCTAAGCGGTGGTATTCCAATACAAACGTCACTGGCCCAAGTAGAACAATTGCTGGGACAAGATGAAGTTCAACAACTCAAAAAAGTAAGTCAACGTATCGCAGAGGGCGAGCCTCTTTCAACCGCCTTGGCTGAATCAAAACTAACGACTGAGATTTCTTTTCAAATGTTGGCTGTAGGCGAGCGTACGGGCTCTGTGGGCGAGATGCTCACCAAAACCGCACAATTTTTAGAAGCTGATACTAGCAAAGCGGTGGAGGCATTCTCCAGAATATTCGAGCCGCTGTTGATGGCCCTTATTGGTCTGATTATTGGCGTGGTGGTGGTGTTGATGTATATGCCGATTTTTGAATTGGCCAACAGCTTGCAATGATGACGCACGAAGAAACATCTGCAACCAATCCATTTGCTTGGCCAGTGCTGAAAAGCGAGGCTTTAAGCGAACTCAAACCAGACTTTACAGCCCTGCCTATTTCAGCCGTCCGTAAATGGGCATGTGCCTTGGCTTTTTGCGAGAAAGATCGAGAAGCTGTGTGGCTTGTGTGCAATCCACACAAGCCACACCTTTTTGATTGGGCCATTGAACACATACCCGGACAAGCATTGAAAAATCCCAAGTTGGTGCCTGAAGAGGATTTCAACTCATGGCTCAATACGCTGGAAGGGGCGATGCGGGCGCTCACGCAAGCAGACGATTTAACTACAGATGAAGGTGATCGCGGGGACCATGGATTGCACCTTTCCATAGCCAGTATTTCGCAAACCGCCAATGCTGTGGTGCGTTTGGTCGACTCCACTTTGTTTGATGCGCTGCAAGTGGGAGCATCTGATATTCACCTGGAAAGCGACACTTCTGGACTTACGGTGAAATATCGGCTCGATGGTGCTTTGAATCATGCAGCAAAAATTGACACCCTGGCGATGGCGGATCAAATGATATCCAGAATCAAGGTACTTGCCGAACTAGACATTGGCGAACGACGAATTCCGCAAGATGGTCGTTTTAAGGTGAACTGCTTGGGCAAATCAATTGATTTGCGAGTGTCCATCATGCCCAGTGTTTATGGCGAGGATGCGGTACTGCGTTTGCTCGACCGAAGCACACTGACTGCACAATCACAGCAATTAACCCTGGAAGCCTTGGGCTTTGACCAATCCACCCTTTTGCAAATTCGCCGATTGGCCAAAGCACCCTACGGCATGTTCCTGGTAACAGGCCCCACAGGTTCGGGGAAAACCACCACCCTGTATGCGGCACTCACCGAATCAAAAACAGAGGAAGAAAAAGTAATCACCATTGAAGATCCGGTGGAATACAAACTGGACGGGGTACTGCAAATTCCGGTGAATGAGAAAAAAGGACTGACCTTTGCAAAAGGATTGCGATCCATTTTGCGCCACGACCCCGACAAAATCATGGTGGGGGAAATACGCGATGCAGACACCGCACAAGTGGCTGTTCAATCGGCACTCACCGGGCACTTGGTGTTCACCTCGGTTCATGCCAACAATGCTTTTGACGTGCTGGGGCGATTTTTGCACATGGGCCTGGACCCTTACACTTTCGTGTCGGCATTAAATGGCGTTGTGGCGCAACGGCTTGTGCGCATGCTCTGTGAGCATTGTAAGCAGCCTATGCTCAGCGATGAAGTGAGTTCCGAATTGCTGCAAAGTTTGGGGCACGAACACCCAGATATCCAAACGTATCCAATTTTTAAATCCGTGGGTTGTCCGCATTGCCGGGGCACGGGCTACAAAGGCAGAAAAGCCATTGCCGAGGTATTGCTGATTGACGATGTGCTGCGCGACAAAATTGCAAACCGGGATGCCATGCAAACTATAAAAGCATATGCACTAAGCAAAGGCACGGTGCCTTTGCTGGAAAAAGGGATGCAGTTGGTAAGAGCAGGTAAAACCACTTTGGATGAGGTGAGCCGTGTGGCCTTTTCAAACTAAACAGTTGTCTGCATATTTAAGCAACCAAGGCTTGCTGGCATGGGTAACGCCGAAGGAGAAAGGGCAAGCCAAGTTACAAGAGCTATCTGCAATCGAACTTGAAGAACTAATCCACTCTATTGATACCGATAGTCGGTTACCTGCCACTTTTAAGAGACATAACACAACCCTCCGCCTGGCGCCCAGCCTTGGGCGTTGCTACTCATTGCAAGCCGTGAAGAATAAGTTAGATGCGTCTGAACTAAAAGGGCTTGCCGAGCATTGGGGTAAAGCTTTTATGGGCCCAAAGTACACTGCATGGAAATGGAAAGCCTTACAAGCTCGGCCGGGACACCCTATTTTGCTGTGTGCATGCCAAGTCGATGCTAAGAACCAGAACGTGTTTCGTAGTGTGAAGCCTGAATTGCTCAATCTGATTGATTCTATAAACGCCAACGATTCCGCTTGGGTGGTTTGTCGAGATGAGGTCTTGGTGCAAAGCGCGTTGGTTTTGGATGGAACTATTGCCTCTATTCGCACTTGGCCGAGTCACTACACCAGCCATGTGAAAGAGGTGATCGAAAAACACATGTCGCTCACTGATGATACATGGGGGACCAACATTCACCATGTCGTTGAATCACGCCTTGGGGAGGTGCAAACGCATGGCGCGGTATGACATCAATTTTTCAAGCAATCAGCAAAGTGTGCAACGCGACAAGCTAGTACTAGGCCTGCTTCTACTTGTTTTGATCGCCATTCTTGCTGGTGTGTATGCGAGTAAGGTGCAACTTGAACAGGCCAGTACCGAGCAACAATTGCTTCAGAAAAAGCTTGTGGAGGCAAGAACAATTAAGCCAGCCACACTGGAGAAGAAACTTCAAAGCTATTGGACAGAATCAAAGGCCGATTGGGCTGGGCTTTTCTCGACACTCGAGGAGTCGAAGAATTCAGACATTACTTTGCTGTCGGTCGATCCTCGACTTTCTGAGCAACGCGTACTAATTTCTGGTCTTGCAAGGAATCAAGAAACGCTTAACTTCTACCTCACCAAGCTGGAATCTTCAAAAGCCCTGAGTCAGGTGGAATTACAGCGTTACCGACGCACCACGAACAGCCCGAATGGCTTGGAGTTTTTTGCTGTGACCAACTGGATTGCTCATGACTAAATCCTCGCAATCCCTTACCCAACCATTGCATGCGTTACTGGCACAGCCAGACAAGCGAAGAGCGGCAATTGTTGTGTTGCTCGCTTTGAATGTAACCTTTGCAATTTGGCTCGGAATGAATGTCCACCGATCTGCTAAAACACATCAGGATACCTTGGGTTTAATGCAGGCCAATCAGTCAACGCTTGACGCTTTAGATGTAGAACAGGACGAGCAACGCAACCTGGAAGAAACAATCAAGAAAAGGTTAGCAAATCGCGATGATTTGAATAGCATGATTTTGGCGCTGGAGAGCACTGCGCCTGCACACGGAGTGACGCTTTCGGATGCGAATCAGACTTTTGTGGAAGCCAGTCGTGACAAATTGCCGCATTCGCTGATTCAATACAGCGTACAGGGAAGCTATTCTGGTGTGCTTCAATTTGTTGCCGAATCACTGAACAAACACGAGGCATTGGTGCTTAAGAGTTTGACCTTTCGCCGGTCGGACCCCTTGGTCAGCAACATGCAAATTAATCTTGAATGGGCGCTTTATTACCGATGAAGCCACCGATGAAAAACCTTTTACTCCAACCAAAGGTTCGGCTCGCACTGCTTCTCACTATCGTGCTTGGGTTGTTGATTTTGAATTTGACTGCACCACCCGTTCAATATCTTGACCAAGAGCAAGATGTCGCGAAAATACCGGCAACCAACAACAAACCGCAGACTTTGCTCGGATCATTTGGTGCGCAAGTGGGACGACCTAAGTGGGAGCCTTCTGGTGAGGACATCTTTGTAGAAGTTTCTGTGAATATGACAACTCAAGAACCTGTTGAACCTTCTGAGCCGCCTGCGCCAACAGTAGCGCCTCCTACACCCGAACCAGTTGCGCCGCTCTTGCCCTACGTAGTCATGGCAAAGTTCAAAAGTGGCGAGAAATCCACAATCTATCTGCGATCGGGAAACAACACCATACCCGTATCTGAGGGCGCTTTACTTGGAAACGGTGACTACAAAATTGAAAATATTTCAGAATCCGTGGTGTCCATTCGATACCTGCCCATGAACCATTTGCACGAACTGAGTTTGAGTGGCCTAGAGTGAATAATAACAAGCTGATTACATTGACTTTACTGGCTTTTCTGCTGTCCGGCTGCGCCGCTTCACAAGCCTATCGCGAGGGTAACAAGCTTCTAGAGGCAGGAGATTCGTTCACTGGTCTGGCCAAGCTGGAGGAGGCCATGATCAAGGATCCGATGAATACAGAATACAGAGCAGTGTATTTCCGGCAGAAGGAAAGCTTGATTAACCGCACTCTGGCGCAGGCTGAAAGCAAGGCGAATCTTGGAGCGTTTGACGATGCCAGAAGCGAGTTTACTCGTGTACTTGGTTTGGATGCCAACAACATACGCGCAAGTCGAGGCTTGGAACAACTTGAAGCAGCTTCCAGGTCTAATCAGTATTCAAGTCAAGCGACCCAACTACTTCGTCAAGGCAAACTTGCTGAAGGTAACAAATTGCTTGGTGAAGCACTCGCCCTTCAGCCGAATAATTCAACACTGCTGAGCTTGAAAGACGAGTTTGAACAAGAGATGGGGGTAAAGGCCAAACAGGCGGCCACTGAGCTTGGGCCACAGTTCAAAAAAGAAGTGTCATTCAGTTTTAGAGATGCGCCTGTTGCATCCGTATTTGATGCCCTGGTACATGCCACAGGTATCAACTTCATTTTCGACAAAGATGTACGAACAGATACACGTACCTCAATGACCATCAAACAAAAACCCATGATTGATGTACTGCGGGTGATCTTGTCGATGAACCAACTCAACCACCGCGTTCTGGACGACAGCACGATATTGATTTACCCCAATACGGCGGCCAAGGCGGATGAGTATCAAGAACTAATCATTCGAAATTTTTACTTGAGCCATTCGAATGTTCAGCAAACGGCAAACATGCTGAAGTCCATGGCTAAAGCAAAAGAAATTTTTGTAGATGAACGGTTAAATTTGATTGTTATGAAAGATACCCGCGAGACCATTAACTTAGCGGAGAAACTCATTGCCACTCAAGATTTGCCAGAGCCTGAGGTGATGCTGGAGCTGGAAGTTCTGGAAATTGCCACCAACAAAATGCGTGATCTGGGTATCCGTTGGCCGGATCAAATTTCTGGTTCAGTCACTGGCTCTGGTGGCGTACGAGGTGAATTGACCTATAACGAGTTTAGAAATCCTTCCAAAGGCTTGGTGACCATACAGGTCAACAATCCCTTGATCACTGCCACCTTACGCCAGTTGGATGGTGATGCAAGCCTATTGGCCAACCCGCGTATTCGAATCAAAAACAGGGCCAAAGCAAACATTTTGATTGGCGAACGTGTGCCCGTGGTGACCACCACCACAACTGCCAATGTGGGTACAAGTGAATCGGTAAACTATTTGGATGTCGGTTTGAAACTGAATTTGGAACCCATCATTTCACTGGATCAGCAGGTATCCATGAATGTGAGTCTGGAAGTGTCCAATATTTTGGAAACTATTACCCGCACATCGGGTTTGCAGACTTACCGACTGGGCACAAGAAACGCATCAACTGTGCTGAGGGTGAAAGACGGGGAAACGCAGATCTTAGCCGGGCTCATTCAACAAGATGAGCGAAATTCTGCACAACGCGTTCCCTTTCTGGGCGACTTTCCGGTGCTTGGCCGTCTATTCTCAAGCACATCAGAAAATGGAGTAAAAACTGAAATTGTGTTGTTGATTACCCCCAGAATTATTCAGAACATCCCCCTTCCCGTCAGTGGCAAAAGCGAAATATTCTCGGGCACACAGAATGCATTGGGCGCAACACCAATTCAATTGAGAGGATTGTCCAACTCTGGTGCAAACAACAACGGGAACATACCCTCTGCACCGGTTAACAATTCAATTATCAATGAAAGCCAAATGAGTAGTCAGCCCCCGTCAGTTGTTGAACAGTTTCAACCTAGAAACCCCAACAATGAGCAAGGTGTATTCATTCCTCCCATGCCTGGAGTTGCGCAGTGAATACGCGTGTACACCGCGGGTTCACGCTCATTGAACTCCTGATTGTGGTGGTAATCATGGGGGTACTTGCATCAATTGCTTTACCACTTACCGAGCTGGCTTCCAAACGCTCAAAAGAAGAGGAGCTGCGTACGGCTCTTCGACAAATTCGCATCGCACTGGATGCTTACAAAAAAGCCGCTGACGAAAACAGGATTGAGCGCGCATCCGATGCCTCTGGCTACCCACCCAACCTTGCGGTGCTGGTTGATGGCGTTCCCGCCATCAACATTCCAGACAGACGTCCAATCTACTTTTTGCGCCGAATGCCACGGGACCCATTCGCCGATAAACATACGCCCGCACTAGAAACATGGGGCTTAAGAAGTTATGAAAGCCCACCCGATGCACCCAAAGCGGGTGACGATGTTTTTGATGTGTACTCCAAATCTACTGATGTTGGTTTCAACGGCATTCCCTACAAGCAATGGTAAAGAAAATGTACAAACCCAAACACGGTTTTACGCTGATTGAACTGTTGGTAGTACTGGCCATTCTGGCAACGCTTCTCACAATTGCTGTTCCCCGATATTTCAACAGTGTCGACAGTGCCAAGGAAGCCTCGCTGAAACAAAACCTGTTGGTACTGCGCGACGCCATCGACAAGTACCATGCAGACAATGGCGAATATCCAAATAGCCTTGAGGCGCTTGCGCAAGATAGATACATTCGATTTGTTCCTGAAGACCCCATGACCCAATCAAAAGAAAGCTGGGTGCTTGTCAAGCCTCAAGGCGCAGATGAAGAATCGAAACTTATCTACGATGTGCGAAGTGGAGCACTAGGTAACTCAAGAGACGGGGAGCCGTATGCGACATGGTAGCGGAGTCTGTTCGAACCAAGATGGATTTACCTATCTAATTCTGCTTTTCTCAATCGCTATTTTGGGTATTGGGCTTGCCACCACAGGCGTGATCTGGAGCACAGAATCGCGATTGGCCAAAGAACGAGAACTGGAATTCATTGGGCAAGAGTTCGTTCGAGCCATCGAGAGCTACTACAACTCGACTCCAGGAGACGTGAAGACCTACCCTCAGACCCTAGAAGAACTAGTAAACGACACACGATTTTTGTTTACCAAGAGGCACCTGCGAAAAATTTACATGAACCCGTTCAATAACGATAATCGCTGGGAACTTATTTATCACCCGCTAGGTGGCATTAATGGCGTAAAGCTGACGGTAAGCGGTTCATCTACACGAAAGAAAATGGAATTCATTGCTGTACCTGAGTTAAGACATTCAACTCGATAATACACTCTGTGAATAGCGCCGCTTTCCCTAGGCACTTTTTATCCTCACAATGGACTACCCCGCCTATCGTGGACAACTCACGGTTAATATTGGACTACCCCCACTATGCATATCAGGGCCGTACAGATTTGAGAGCCAGTTCAGTCATAACTAATCCAACTCACCTAAAAAAAACAACATAGCGTGCAGGTCACTTAGCTGCTCAGAATCTGTATTTTTTGACTTAGTTGAGATACATTAACTAACCAGCCTAGGGACATTGCGGAGTCAAAATTGTCGATTTCTTTGCATCAAAAAGATAACTTTGCCAACTACCTAAGCTCTGTTTACAAAACCACCTTAGTAGAGCGGGTTGGGTTGATCAGGGCTGGAATACCAGCCGACTATTTTTACGACACTGCCCAAGCAATGGAAGTCAGTCTGGCTGATTTGTCCAAATGTCTCGGAGTACCTCTGTCGTTGGTCTACTCAATCAAGTCCAGAGGCTCACCCAGTCAAAAAAAGAGTCTGTCCAATCAGCTTATTGGAATTCACCTGTTAATAGCTCAGGTACAGAATCTTGTCGAGGAATGTGGTGATCCTGAAGGGTTTGATGCTGCCAAATGGCTTGGGGATTGGGGCTTTAGTCCCAATGCTTCCTTGGGTGGCCATCGCCCAGCAGATTACTTTGATACCGTGGTGGGCCAGAATGTAATAGCCAATCTGCTTTCCGCCATACGTTATGGTGTCTATCAATAACCATCGAGGTGATGTTAACCTATCAGACATCCTTAGAGGATGTCATTGATATTAGAAAATTTTTTCCTGCATCTACAATGTCTATTTAGAGCTAATTAAATATTAACTAAGCAAAAAATATTATCAGCCAAAAGAAACTATTTAGAGCAAACTTTTCATGACAATTCTCACATCAAATTTTAATCACTCTATTTAAACTTAATACGATGAAAACTCCAAATCCTGAATATATCGAAAAAGATTATCCTCGCTTCAAGTTCCCAGGATTTGGCTCCGATGGAACCTGCTATTTACGAGTAAGAGTTAACCAAACAGGGGCTGTTGTTTTATGCTGCCAACTTTTAAACTATAATGGAACCTCAATCACAAATGCCGCTGAACAAATTTTTAAAACCTTTCTAAAGCAACCACCTGAAGGCATTACACTAAACCAACTCATCGAAAAAAAACCTTGGTGGAAAATTTGGACTTCAGACAAAGAAAAATTGGAAAGTATAATTCAAAAAACTGTGTGGGTAGAGATTTACCCCCCTGGCACAGGGTTATCTCCAAATGGGTCTATTGCTTTGGTATCCTTCGACAATGACCTCAATCCGGTATGGAATTACGTATCCAAAAAAGTAGCCGCTGCAGAGTGTGGCGTAGAGGAATCATTTTTTAACCTAAACCTCAAATATCTTAATTACAATGCTTAAACGACTTATACCTTATGAAACGGAGCTAATAAATAGAATCCATCTACAACTTCCCCATTATATGATTTCAGAAAATAGCCTCATCGGTGCCGCCTCTGACGGCCATCAGGCTGAAGCAATCATTCAACAATTCATAGTCAAATTGCTTGTTCCACATTTGCCGTCCCCAG